>JBGPHB010000216.1:0-7062 GCA_041484155.1 Bryobacteraceae bacterium | reverse complement strand
CGCCGGCGGCCGTGGCGCCAACTCCGAGGGCGGCGCGGTAGTCGTCGTGAAACTTTGTCGCACGACTCGGGGAATTCGCCTCCTTGGTTGTGGTGCTGCCGTCGATGTGCCAACGGATCACGCGCAGGCTGTAGCCTGTTCCAATGAATGGCTGCCAGGCTGAAGTGCGGGACCGGAAATAGTACTTTCCGAGCAGCGGGAATTCCCACCAATTCCCGCGCTGCCGGCTGATGAGAGAGGTCGTGATGGAGTTCTGGAAGAAGTTGAAGGCCGAGGTATTGCCGATGCGGCGATACAGGGCGTCAAGCTCGATCGCGAACCCCGCGGGCAAGCGAACTTCGATGGACGGGCCCGCGAGGTAGGGCCGCGATTCGTCGCTATTAGAGGTCGCGCCGGTTGCCGGAATCCCGCCCAGCACTCCGATGGACACAGCCTGCGCCGAAACCGCCGGGCTTCCCATGATCATCATCAGGCAGAGGTATAAAACATGTTTTCTCATGGAAGGGTGGTGGCACGCACCCGGCCAAACGGCACGGCTTTGTTTTCTTGGTCGTTGAGTCGGCCGACGTGGCCGGCGGTCACAGGTGTGATGAGATTCTCCGTTGGAGATACCAGGAGAACAGCCCCTGGTACTTCCGCTGCAGGTCTGCCTTTTGCCAGTCCTTGCCGGTGATGGTGCGGCGACAGGCGGGAGCGCCGCACCGGCAGGACAGCGTGTAGTTGTCATCGTCGGTGGTCGCCCAGTCGTGGGTTAGCTCCTCACCCGGAGCAATCGGGCGGAGGGCGACGAACACGATTTGTCCTTGTACACCGATGTTCGGGTCGCAGCAGTGGTTGCTGAAGATCATGGCGCCGTCCCGTTCGGACGAGTGGCGTGGCCCTATAAAGAGATCGTCCGCGATTTGGATTTCTGCCGGCCCCAGCGCCGGCGCGAGTTCGTCGCGGGTCGCTCGGGGGAAGATGTATCCGCCTTTGATGCAGACAATCTCGCCGGGGCCAAACGCCCCGATCGCAAAGAGGCCACGGCCGTGAATCGGGCTATCCTTAACGGCGGCTTTGGGGGAGAGATAGGAGAGTGGCTCGGCTTGCATAGTACATATGATTGCTCAACTGTTGCAGGCCGGGGCCTGCGCCAGGTAGTGGGTCAGTTTGAAATGGCCCTTGACGGATGCTTGAGCGCTGGCATGCTGAACGAGTCATGCCTCCGAAGCGCCCACGCGATCCAAACGAACTTGCCTATCAGGTCATGCTCGAATCGACCGGTCAAGCGCCTAAGCTCGATCCGAATCTGGTAGCGCCCAAGCCTGTCGATCCCAACAAGAACCCTCATGCTGTCGCCCTGGGCCGTCTCGGTGGACTCAAGGGCGGGGTAGCGAGGGCTGCCAAGCTTGCACGAAAGAAGCGCTCCCAGATCGCGGCGAAGGCTGCGAAGGCACGGTGGAAACAAAAACCCTAGAGCGTTATGCTCCCGTTTTTCTAGTAGTCTAGGTACTTCGCCTGACTTGACGAATACTTGAGCTACAGCTAAATTTCGCTTGTGGGGCTCACGCGCATTTATGGCCTACTCGGTAAGCTTGGTCAAAGGCATCAACCCCACCGCGCGCCGCGCAATTGCATTTCTAGAATCAGACACAGACCCAAAGGTAGACGCAAAAGCGGTCTTTGAAGGACTCAGTACGAACAGGAAACGTGACGTTGCTCAGTAGACTTGATCATTGGCTCGTTCCTCGGTCGGCTATCGCCGCGATACAAATACTCATGTCCGCCCTTCTGTGCCGCCGGTCGCTGCGAATAAGACCCAGTGAGCGTTCTTCTCCTTGACACGAACGCTGTTTCGATACTCTTCAACCAAAAATACACACTCCGGCAATCCTGCATTGAGGCGGTTGCGGGACACCAACTGGCGATCGCATTCATGAGCCGTGCTGAATTGCTTCTTTGGCCGGTAGCCAATAATTGGAGCGACAAGCGCCGTTCTGTACTGGCTCGACTACGATGCGATCGTGGATCTGGAAGTTGTGCCGATACGATCTGTGCGGGGGGCAACCCCCGAGTAGTCAGGGACTACGGCGCCGGCTCCAGCCGGATCAGCGCGCCGTTCTCTTCATCGGTCAGCACATACACCAGGCCGTCGGGGCCCTGCCGGACGTCGCGGATGCGCTGCTTCAGATCCGTCAGTAACGATTGACGGCCGGTTTCGTCCCCGTCCTGATTGAAAACGAGCCGCTCCAGGTGGCCGATGCCTTGGACGGCTCCGCCGAGCAACGCGCCCACTAAAACGTTGCCCTTCCACTCGGGGAAACGGTCGCCGGTGTAAAACGCCATTCCTGAAGGAGCGATGGACGGCGCCCAGAACACGATCGGTCCGGTCATCCCCTCGGCGAAGTTGACGATCTGGGGTCCCGAATAATCGCGGCCGTAGCTCACCTTGGGCCAGCCGTAATTCAGACCCGGCTGGATGATGTTGATTTCATCGCCGCCGTAGGGACCGTTCTCGTTGTTCCACAGATCCTTGGTGATCGGGTTGAACGCCAGGCCGAGGGAATTGCGATGCCCCATGGAATAGATTTCGGCTTTATAGCCGGGGCGGCCGGCGAACGGATTACCGGGCGCGGCCGTACCGTCGTCCCGCAAGCGCAGGATCTTGCCGCGCAGGCTGCCGGGCTCTTGGGCGGCGTTGCCGTTGGACGCGCCGGTGGTCATGAACAGCATCCCATCGGGGCCGAAGGCCAGGCGCGAGCCCGAGCCTCCATCGCCAGCCCAGGAATCGCAGACGAGAAGATCTTTCACGTCCATGAGCTGCTTGCCTTGCAGCCGGCCGCGCGCCAGCGTTGTGGCAACCAAGTCTTTCGCGACGTCCTTGGTGTAGGTGAGATAGACCAACTGATTTTGCGCGAAATTGGGGTGCGGCAAAACCTCCATCAAACCGGATAGTCGCACCGAGTGAACCGCGGGCACGCCGGCGATCGGCTCCGGGTCCAGCTTGCCGTCGCTAACCAGGCGGAGCTTGCCGTTGCGTTCGGTCACCAGCATGTCGCCGTTAGGCAGAAATGCCAGGCTCCATGGGTGCCAGAGGCCGCTGGCGATGGTGGTGGTGCGGACCGCGATCTGCTTGGCCTTCTGCTTGGCTTTTCCCTGAACTTGCGGCTGACCCTGGAGGCTGAACGTCAGCATCGTGGCAAACGCGCAGGCTCCGAGCCAGAGCGTGATCAGGACGTTAGCTCGATTGAAAGGCTTGAAGATTTTCATGGCAGTAAGATCGAACGGTTGAGCCACAGAACATTATCCCAGCTCAGCGATTTTTCGGCGCCGTCGAACAGCTTGGCATAGCTTCCGCCGGATCCCTTGAACGAAAACTTGTGTACGTGGTCGGCAGGATTCGTGGTCACGTTGCGCAAGATGTCGAGGACTTGCTCCTGACGCGAAATCTGAAAAAAGCCCGGATTTTTCGCCGAGTAATACTTGGTGTCGGCGGTGTTGCGCTTGTTGGCGACGCCGCGTTCGTAAGTGATGTGAAGCTCCAGGCGCTCACCTGTCGCGGCCGCGAAAACCCAATCTTGCGAATCGACGATGGGCGGGGCGCCGTGACTCTCTGTTGAACGATGCATCGTGTGGGTGGTGGCAAGCAGGTAGTTGCCGAAAGGCCCTGGCGCATCGGCGGGATCTTCGGTCAACCCGCCAATCACCAGTTGCACGCTGGCGCCGGAGGGATCTTTGACCGGCGCAGCCAGGAAGACGAGGCGATTCGATCCCCTGCCAAGCGGGGTTCCGGTGGGTCCGTTGATGGTCACGCGGTCGATGAAAATCACACGCAGATTGCAGTCCTTGGCGGCGCCTTCCGTGGCCGGATTCGGGGTCCAACCCGGAGGCAGGAAAGGCGCGAGCGCGGCGTCGGGAACGTGGACGTCGAGTTGGAAGCGCGATTCGTTGCTGAACTCGAGTAGTGTCTCGGCGCGACCGAAAAGCGTCGCGAGCGCGAGTATAAGAAGACTTGTTTTCACGGATGCTTATCCCTCCACTTGGCAGGCCAGGGCCTGCGTTACTTGATCTTCACAATCCGATCGCCTTGAAAGGCGCCGATGTAAATTGAGTTGCCCATCTCCAGAGCAACCGATACGCCCGAAATCAGCGCGCCTTTGCCTTGCGAATCGAAGACTGTCTTCGATTCCATTTTCGCCGGGTCGATTTCAGCAACGCCGAATCCTTGGCCGCACGGCGTGCCGCTGCCGGCGGGGCAATCGCCGCGCACGCCCTTCACTCCGGCCGCGAGCATCCGGCCTTTCTTGGTCCAGGTGAGGTTATCCGGCATGAAGTCGAGTTTGACCATCCCCGCTTCCCTGCCCTCCTTGAGGTCGTACTTGTGTACTTCTTTGACCGTCCACGCGTTGAAGTAGGCATAGCGGCCGTCCGCGCTTGCAATCACGCCGTTCGGATACCCGGCTCGGGTGCCGGCCAACTCGGCTTCGCCCTTTCCCGGCGTCCAACGCGAGACGAAGCCGGAGGGCTGCCCGGCGAAAAGATCGGTCCCTTGGGTCTGAAGCGCGACCGGGTGGGTCGCGACATATCCGCCGTCGGACATCGCCGCGACGTCGTTGTATTCCTGCATCGACACGACGCAACCGTGCCACACCAAGGCCCACGTTCCCGCCGCTTGCTTGACCTCGTACAGCTCGATCGATTGGCGGCCGCCGTGATTGACGACAAAGAGTTGGTTCTTTCCGTTCTTCCGTCTGGATACCGAGGTGCCATGGGGCGCGAGCGCCTCACCCACCGGTCCAGGACACACGGCGTCGCCCCAATCCTTGAGCGGCTCCGCGCTGATCGTCATTTTGCTGAAGGTCTTCTTCGCGGGATCGAAGAGCATGAGACCCGCACCCGTGGCGGGACCCCTGCCATTCGAATATTGGCTCACGATGAGGTATTTGCCGTCCGGCGTCAGGTCCAGATCCTCGGGCGAGCGGGTACCGCAGATAATCTCTAAGTCGCCGTGCTTGCCACAATCCATCAGCGGCGGCTGCGGCGGGCCCTTCTGTTGGGCGTAAACCACCCCGGTCCACGCCATCCCAACCAACGTCACGAGCATAAAATGCAATTTCATGTCAGTTCCTTTTCGTAGCGCAGGCCCTGGCCTGCCAATCGCAGCGTCGCGGTCACTCCAACTCGTATCCCCGCGCCGCGATTTGGGCCCACAGAATCTCGGACACACGCCCGTTCGCGGCGAACACCTCGCGCACCAGTTCGCACACCTCTTCGTGCCCCCGCTCGTAAAACGCGAGCACCGAGGGTCCGGCCCCGCTCAGCGTGCAACCGAGCAGCCCCGGCGCCCGCAATCGGGTGATTTCTTCGAGCCCAGGCACCAGAGGAAAGCGGTACTGTTGATGCAACCGATCCTCCAGGGCGGCGGGGAACGCACTGCTGGCGCCGGTCGCCAGCGCCGCAATCAATAACGTGCTGCGCTGGACATTAAAGATCGTATCCTCGCGTGAGTAGTTTTCAGGCAAAACTCTGCGAGCCTCCACCGTCGGCAGCAGGAAATCCGGCACCACCACCGCGACCCCATAGCGGGGGTGCAGTTCCATCCGCACCGCCTGTGCCACGCCACACGAATCGACTGCGCTGGCCACAATCGAGCCCAACACGCACGCCGCGACGTTGTCCGGATGCCCTTCGATCCGTGCCGCTTCTTCCATGATGCGCTGAGGCGTCCATTTTAGGCCCAACAGTTCGTTGGCGATCACGACGGCGGCGGTCAACGCCGCCGCACTGGAGCCGAGCCCTTTGCCGATCGGAATATCGTTGCCGATTTCCAATTCAATCGGGTCGAGCCTTCTCCCCGCGCACGCCGCGACGGTGCGCGCGGTTTGCCAGATCAGATTGTCCTCGCCTGTCGAGATCAGGGCGGCATCCCGGCCGCTGGCCCGAATGATCAACTCGGCCGCGGGCCGGAAACGGCACTCCAGGTAGATGCCCAGGGCCAGGCCCAAAGCGTCGAAGCCGGGCCCGAGATTGGCGCTCGACGCAGGCACACGCAGCGTGCGGAAGGCATCGACCACCTCACAATCGGGCATGACGACCCATTCTGGCATACAATAGCGGGCATGGATGCAAGTAGCGCGGCGGAATTCCCGAGCAGGTCTCTCGAACTTCCGCCTTGGAAGAGTGTGGTGAACCATTTCGCGGCGGTGGTGGTCGCGATTCTTTTCCTGGTCGCCGGAGTCTGGCACATCACCGATCCTTTTACGTGGCAACGTATGATGGAGGATCTGCTGGTACGCCCGCAATTCAGTCTGCCGCTCGTGTTTGCGCTTTCGGTAGCGGAAACCTTCGCGGGGGTGCTCGTGCTCGTTCCCCGATTTCGCCGTTGGGGCGCCTGGATTGCCACGGCGATTTTGACGGCGATTCTGATCTACTTCGCCATCAATTACTCCAATCTTATCGGGAGAGACTGCAGTTGTTTTCCATGGGTAAAGCGAACCGTCGGTCCCGCGTTCTTCGTCGAGGATGCGGCGATGCTCGCGGCCGCTTTGCTCGCGGCCTGGTGGTCCCGGCCGGCGACGAGCAAGCGTAGCGCGGCGGTAATTCTAGGTGTGATCGCGGTATTCGCCGCGGTGAGTTTCGGTTCCGCTCTGACTCATCAGACCGGGACCAAGGCGCCGGACTCGATCACTATCGACCAGAAGCCGTACTCTCTGCAGCACGGCCGCATCTTTGTGTTCTTCTTCGACCCGCACTGCAGTCACTGCGATCAGGCCGCCAAGGATATGTCGAAGCTGCGTTGGAAGGACGACGTCAAGCTGATCGCCGTACCGACAACGGACGCGCGTTTCGCCGTTGCGTTCCTGAACGATACCGGTTTCAAAGCGATGCCCGCAGTCGACGATCTGGAGATGCTCAAGAAGGTGTTCCCCTTCGGCGATCCACCCTACGGAGTCGCCATCGAGAATGGCCGCGAGAAGGGCCCGGTGTCACACTACGAGGGATCAGAACCCGGTGATACGCTCCGCAAGCTCGGCTACGTGGAGTAGTCTGCTGCGCTGCCCTCTGATTACTTTCCTTGTAGTT
>JBGPHB010000215.1:0-7067 GCA_041484155.1 Bryobacteraceae bacterium | reverse complement strand
GCCGTCGCCGAAGAACTGCACTTTGCACGTGCCGCGGAGAAGCTGCAAATCGAGTAGTCAGCGCTGTCACGCGCTGTCAAGAAACTGGAGGAAGAGCTTGGCGTGCGTCTGTTCGCGGAGCTTACGGTTGATGGGGGAGTTACTCAAATATAGATTGAGTCGATCGATGGCCTTCTGATGTGTCAGCATGAGCGATACCCGAAAGTGACCGTCAATCGCTCCAGGCGGGGTTATTTGGCCTATACTTATCAATTGCGAGGTGACGAAATCAGAAAAGACACCAAGCATCCTGACGGTAGTTCCGAAAGCTCCCGGCTGGTGCTGCTTTCCCTGTCTGTTCTTGCCGGAATGCTTCTGGGGTGTCTGCCGCTTCACTCGCAGACCAACCTCACTTGGACGATCAATCACGTCGCTGGTGCTCAGCCTCCAGACCCACAGTATTTTACGGTCGCAGCGGCCGGCATTAGCCAAGCAAGCAACGTGACTGTATCCTATAAAACGCTGTCTGGAGGTGACTGGCTCACCATGACTCCGCTGTCCGGTTCAACACCTCTCAATGTCACAGCGACGTTCCACCCCGGAAATCTTGGGCCCGGAACGTATGAAGCAACCCTGACCGTAAAAGGTGCTGGCAACGATCTGACCGGCCGGATCACCTTGATAGTGGTTGAGGGTCAAATTACTACCCGGCCGACCGAATTCTCGTTCGACTACGTTCGCGGGGCGCCCAATCCGTCGCGAGCCGATTCGTCCACCCTGCTGGTGATGAGCAACCTCGCGAATCCGCCTTTCCCCGGCCAGAATTTCACCGCAAGTGCGGTCACGGACTCAGGTGGGAACTGGCTTGCGGTATCCCCTGCATCCGGGCAAGTCACCAAGGGGTCTTCGTGGGCAGTACAGGTGCTCATCGCACCGAGCGGGCTAACGCTAACCGAAGGACAATATGCAGGACAGATTGTACTGAAGTTCTCGAAGCTTAACAAAGAAGTAGTCGTTCCGGTCTCTTTGAGGGTGACCAGCCCACCCTTATTCTCAACAAGTGTACAAAGTCTCGACGTCCGTTATCGAAAAGCTTTGTCACCGCCCGTACCGGTTCCCGTGACGGTGGATAGCGATCAACCGGACACGGACTTCACCATATCCACGCAATCGAGCGGAAGTTGGCTGAGTGCGACAGCGGATCGAAATCGGACGCCGGCGACACTCACGCTGAAGTTTGATCCTTCGAAATTGGGTATCGGCACATACACAGGGCAGGTCAGCGTTCAGCGGCAAGGGTCTGCGACCAAGGGCATAGATGTCCGGCTGGTGGTGGCACCGGAATTACGTCTTTCTTCTTCGAAGAGCGCGCTTTCGTTCAGCTACAAGCAAGGGGAAACAGATCCTGTAGCACAGGCGATTTCCATTGACGCGACGGAACAGGCCCCGTTCAAGCTACGGGTATCGGCGAGCGCGCCATGGCTCGTTACGGACCTCACCGAAGGCTCGACTCCCGGGCCAATTCAGGTCCGGGTCAAACCGGCTGGATTGGGACTGGGTCAGTACCAGGGGACAATACAAGTCGAATCCGGCGAGGCCTCGAATAGCCCAATAACTATACCAGTAACTCTTGACGTAAGGCTCTATGATCCGTGGCAATTATCGTGGGACAAGTTCGCAGATGAAATCAGTTCTTACTTTCGGCGAGGAGCCTCTAACGCGGAATGGAGTACGGCCTTCGATGGCAAACCTGTCTTCTGGGAGGGCACCCTATCGCGAGTCGACACAAACACAGGCCGGACAACTTATCAAATCGCAATGCCGTCCAAGCAGGTCGCTCTTCCCGCCGGCGGCACGGCTCCAATGGATTCGGTCATTTTGACTCCAAGCGCGGCTAACGCCGCCCGCTGGCTCAACACGCCCGCACAGGCCAGGCTGATATTTCGAACCAACCTGGTGAGTACGGCCAGCACCGCAGCAGCCAGCGTGGTAGCAGCAACCCCTCCCACCATTCGGATCGCAACGCAAGATGCGGAATTGATTTACGAGTATCGGGTGCCAACACTTACGAACGGAGGTGTTGTAAATGGCGCGAGCTTGCAGACTGGAATTACGGCTGGATCATGGATCGCGATTTCAGGTCGCAACCTGTCTCCCGTAACCCGCACGTGGACGGCGGCGGACATAGTCGGGAATAGGCTGCCAAAAGTGTTAGATACCGTGCGGGTTCAAGTCAACGGTAAGGATGCAGCTATTTATTACATCAGTCCCACGCAGGTCAATGCAATTGCGCCAGCAGAGTTGAATTCGGGATCAGCGAGTGTCACACTGACAAACGCCGTTGGGACTGCACTGCCAGTCCAAACTCCGGTGCAGGAATTCGCTCCAGCGTTCTTTGCCTTTGATTACGCAGGGCAGCGTTACGTTGTGGCCGTTCACGCCGACGGTACACTCGTTCTTCCTGGCGCACCAGCACGGCCGGGCGAAATCATTGTGATTTACGGCACTGGGTTTGGCCCGACCGATCCTGCCTTGCCGGCGGATGAGGTATTCGTAGGAGCGGCCGTCCTTGCGAGTTCGGCGTCTCCGACCGTGCGCGTCGCGGGTACGCCGGCGCGAGTGCATTTTGCAGGCCTAGTAAGTGCGGGACTGTATCAGCTGAACGTCGAGGTGCCGGACGTAGCGGCCGGAAACGAACCGGTGTCAGTGGAAATGAATGGAAACCGTAGTTCCCAAGATATATCCTTGTCGGTCGGGGTGCGCTAAGTTAGCTATGACAAGACATCTCTAGTTACTTTTCGACCCAAAATAGAAGCCTCTGGGGTAAGGGCCCGCAAAATGAAATAACCTTTCAATCTTCACGTGGCAGGCCGTAACAGTCGAAACATGGAGCCCACGGAACGCGCTTGCTCGCTCAATCCTGAGCATCACCCCGGACCACCATGAAGTTGCACGGGAGGTTTGTCGTATGATTCGCCAAGGATTGCCCATTCATGGTCAATGACCACCCGCCAGACCCACAACCGCCTCCATTTCCTCGGCCAGAGCGCCACCTCAATCGGCGGCTCTTGGCGGTTGCAGCGGGCGCACTCACCTACGTCCTGATCCTCTATCGCTTCCAAACGTACCAAGAGCGAAATCACATGCCGGAAAGCCCTTACTTTGCCTTCATGGCGTGCATGCTAATGCTTGGGTTGGTCCTATCGATTGGAGCGGAGAAGAAACATCTGGTGGCGGGATTCATGGTTTTGGGCGCTCTCGCCTCGCATGCGGCAGTGATCATGGCAGACTTGCGGGATGACCCAACGAACCATAACCTCTTCCCGTTTGAAATGGCTCTGTTGGCCGCCGCAGCTTCGCCCGCTTACTTGGGGGCGGCGCTGGCCAAACTTCTCGCTGGTTTCCGGTCATAAGAGCCTCACCCCCGATTGACATCGCGGTGATTCGAAGGTATCATCAACCGCGTGTAACAGGCCCGGAGAATATGCGAAATTGGTCTAGAGACTCCATGATTGCTGGGATCGCGGTCACAGGCGTCCTCTTGCTGGCTACGATGCCAGCCGCGGGTCAGGCCCCGGCTTACCGGGTGCCGCGGACAGCGGATGGTAAGCCCAATTTGAACGGGATCTGGCAGGCCGTCAACTCGGCGAATTGGGACCTCGAAGGTCACGCAGCCTCGACGGGACCGGTGCCCTCGCTGGGAGCGGTCTTCGCAACACCGCCAGGGCTGGGCGTGGTGGACGGCGATGAGATCCCGTATCTGCCGGCGGCGGCGGCCAAGAAGAAAGCGAATCAAGCCAACTGGGTGAAGCTGGACCCGGAGATCAAGTGCTATCTGCCGGGCGTGCCACGCGCCACCTATCTGCCGTATCCCTTTCAAATCGTGCAGTCTCAGAAGAACATTTTGATATCCTACGAGTACGCGAATGCCGTTCGCGTCGTCAATATGGAGGCTCCGACGAAGGCCCCGGCCGAGGGTTGGATGGGGTGGTCTAACGGACGCTGGGAGGGCGAAACGCTGGTGGTCGACGTCACCAGTCTAAACGGGGATACGTGGTTCGACCATGCCGGCAATTTTCACAGCGACGCCTTACATGTGGTGGAGCGCTACACGCCCCGCAGTGCGGATACTCTCAACTACGAAGCTACGATTGAGGATTCGAAGGTGTTTTCGCGACCTTGGAGGATTAGCATGCCGCTCTATCGTCGCGTGGAAAAGGATGCCCGGCTCCTGGAATACAGGTGCGCGGAATTCGCGGAAGAATTGCTCTACGGGCCTCTTCGGAAGAAGCCGATCAACTAGAGTAGTAAGAAGGAGGCTCTCATGAGCCATCGATTACTCACGTCGTTTTCGGCCTTGGTCGCGGTCCTGTTGCTTGCGCAGGCGCCGCTCGCCGGCCAGGCCTGGACGCCGCCGCGCACAGCCGACGGCCAGCCGGATATGCAAGGAGTATGGACCAACGGCACGCTGACACCGCTCGAAAGGCCCAAGGGTCTCGGAACCAAAGAGTTCTACACGGACCAGGAATTTGCCGCATTGGCGAAGCGTGTCCGCCAAGGGGATGTGGGTACGGAAGCCGACCTGGGAGCTGCGAATAACCAAGCCCTCCGTTATGATCTGAGCCTGTACGGTTTTGACATCACCAAGGCCACGTTCGCCTCGAACAAACGCACGTCGCTGATCGTGGGGCCGGAGGGCGTGGTTCCTCCTGTGCTGGCCGAAGCAAGAAAGCGAAACGCCGACCGGGCTGCGAAAAACAAGGGACACGAATTCGACAGCTACGAGAACCGGCCGTTGCAAGAGCGTTGTATCCTGATGGGTCAGGAGAGAATCCCCATGCTTCCCGGAGTCAATGACAACAACGAGCTCCAGATTGTGCAGGGACCGGGATGGGTGGCCTTCCTCCACGAAATAAACCACTCCACGCGCGTTATCCCCACCGACGGACGTCCGCATATCTCGCAAAAGGTCCGCCAGTATCAAGGAGACTCGGTCGGCCGGTGGGAGGGCAACACGCTGGTGGTTGACACCACCAATTTCACGGGCCTGACCGCTTTCAGAGGATCCGGCGAGAAGCTGCATCTGGTGGAACGCTTCACGCGCGCCAGCGATGATACGGTCACCTACCAAATTACCGTCGAGGATTTCACCACCTGGGACAAACCTTGGACCGCGGAGATCCCGATGACGAAGACGCCGGGCCCGATCTACGAATGGGCCTGCCACGAGGGGAATTCGGAAATATCCACCATCCTGCGCGGGGCGCGTGTGGTCGAAGAGGATGCAGCACAGAAGACAGCGAAGTAATACGATAGGTTTGGGAGGAACAATGAGCTATCGATGGTTCCCTTTAATGACCGCTCTCGCGGCGATCACACTAGCCGGACAGGCCTTGTCGCCCGCCGTTAAGACGGCCAACACTGGGAAGACCTGGACTCCACCGCGTACGCCCGACGGCCACCCCGACCTGCAGGGAGTATGGACCAACAACACGGTTACGCCCTTGCAACGGCCCAAAGCGGTTGGGGCGAAAGAATTCTACACCGAAGCGGAATTGGCGGAGAACCAAAAGCGGGAAGGCCAGCGCCTGGCGCTGAATGAAGAGGAGGGCCTCCCGACCGCAGCCGGCACCGCGGCTGACGTGCATTACGATTTCAGCGAGTTTGGGCTGGACCGGGCGCAGGCCAAGCTCGTCTGGGACCGGCGGACTTCGATGATCGTCGGGCCGGAAGGGACCATTCCGCCCCTGACGCCGGAGGCTCGCAAGAGAAACGCCGACCGCGCAGCAAAGGCCAAGGGACATGAATTCGACGGCCCGGAGGACCGGCCGTTGGGCGCGCGTTGTCTCGCACGGGCAAATGTTGGCCCCCCCATACTTCCCGCGGGCTACAACAGCAATCTGCAGATCGTACAAGGTCCCGGATATGTGGCCCTGGAAGCCGAAATGATCCATGACGTTCGGATCATTCCCACCGACGGGCGTCCGCATCTCCCCGCAAACATCCGCCAGTGGGGGGGCGACTCGCGCGGCCATTGGGAGGGGAACACGCTGGTGGTCGACACCACCAATTTTACCGACCAGAATCCGTTCGCCGGAGCCCAGAACCTGCATGTGATCGAACGCCTCACCCCGGTCGACAAGGACACGATCCTCTACCAGTTCACGGTGGAAGATCCGGGGATGTGGACCAAGCCGTGGTCGGGAGAATTACCCATCAGCAAGATTCAGGGACAGCTCTACGAGTACGCGTGTCACGAAGCGAATTATGGTTTGCAGAACACGCTGCGCGGAGCTCGCGTGGCGGAAGAGGAAGCAGCGAAGAAGGCAGGAAAGTAATACCATAAACTGGAGAAGCAAAAGGAGCAACCGATGAGAACAAGGCTATTCATTATGGCGACTGCTGTTGGCCTGCTTTTGGCTGCGGCGCCGGTGTGGGCGCATCATGCGTTTGCGGCGGAATTCGACCAAAACAAACCGCTCAAATTGCACGGCACCGTCACCAAGTGGGAAGTGGTCAATCCGCACTCCTGGATCCACATCGACGTGAAAGGCGACGACGGCGCCGTGGTCCCGTGGATGATCGAAGGCGGCAGTCCGAACAGTCTGTATAGACTCGGCTTCACGAAGGAGTCCCTGCCGGCGGGAACCGAGATCATCGTCGAGGGCTACCAGGCCAAGGACAAGTCCAATAGAGCGGTCGGCAAGAACATCACCTTTACTGACGGCAAAAGGCTCTTCCTCGGGCTGCAAGCGGCCGAGAGCGCTCCGACAGACAAGAAGTAAGCCCCATTTTTCAGAGATCCGTGGAGCGAGGTGGGGCAGCCAGTCCTGGCGGCGAGCCGGCCTCCAGGCCGGCTTTCCTTGCCGAAAAAAGCCGGCACGAAAGCCGGCTTGCCGGCATGACTGCCCGCCCCACGTGGCCTATTTCGGCTTCAGCGGAGCCGGTCTGCCGAACTTGGCTTCATCAATCGCGACGTTCGTCTTGATCTCGCTGAGCACGATGGAATCGCGTCCGTCCAGCCACGCGTAGGTGATGTGGAATGGCAACTTGATTCCGTTGACGTCGCGATAATCGGCGAAGTCAAT
>JBGPHB010000214.1:0-7079 GCA_041484155.1 Bryobacteraceae bacterium | reverse complement strand
GCTTCTAACCGTCGCGGCTCGGGGTGCGGCTGACAGAGCCGCGACAGTATGGAGCGGTTTTGAACTGTGGCGGCTCTGGGGGCCTAGTCGTAATACTCTGGAGCCTTCTTGCGCTTCGCCCCGGCTGCGGCGTCGTGCTGGATCCAGAGCTGCGCGCCGGACTTCTTCACGAAGTCCTCAATGGCCGCTCGGCTCTTGGCAGTCTGATCCTTGTCGAAATCAAACCCCGGAATGCGCTTTAGCGTGAGCTCCTCCGGGTAGTGATAGAGGTCGCCCGAGAGCAGCACCGGTCCCGTCTTGGCGAGCTTCAGGAACAACGATTGATGCCCTGGCGTATGCCCCGGGCTGAACTTGATAACGACCGTTCCATCACCGAACACGTCGTGGTCCTCGCTCTTGAGCAGAGTGGTCTTGCTTTTCTCCAGCGCGCTAAAGAACGCGGTATTGGGGGCGTTGGACCCCTTCGCCTTTGAGTCCGCGGGTCTCGGCGCGAACATGGCGTCGCGCTCGACTTGTTGGACGATCCAGTTGGACCCGGCAAACGCGTTGGCATTCGCCACGTGATCGCCGTGGTAGTGCGACAGCGCCAGATAGGTGATATCCGCGGGCGTGTACCCGAGTGCGGCGAGCTGGGGCACCAGCGGCTTGGTCACCGTGAACGCACCCTGAGTTGTGGGCGAGCCGTCCGTTTTCACCGCGGCGTCGGGAATCTCGCCCGTATCCCAAACCAGCGTCCCCCGCGGGTGAACGATCAGATAACACGGCGTTGTCATCTCGGTGGTGGCGAGTTCGCCGTCCTTGAAGCCGAACGCGGCCGCACCCACTCCCGTGATCTTGCCGCAATCAAGGATATACAGCCGCACCGATGAGGGCGGTTGGGGGCGGCGTGTTTGCGCGGCCGCAAACGTTACAGCCAGCGCGGTGAGGGCAATCAGACGCATCGTTCGGGTTCGCATTTGGACAGCATATCACCACCGGCGAATGCGTTGTTTCTCACGCAAAGAGTTGTTCCTGGGACGTGATCAGGCGCACGTTTGCACCGACGCCCTCGGGCGCTGGTGGCATCGTGTCGAGCGCCTTAAACGCATTCGTGAAACGAATGCTGGTCTCTTGCTCGATACGCGTGAGCGGTACCTGAAACACACGAAATTCGTCAAGTTCCAAGGATTCGGGTTCCACCAGATCCGTGATCAGGTTGCGCTGCGTTAGAACGAATGCCCGTACCTTATTGGTGTTATCAGCGTCGTCCGTATAGGCGATGAGTTTCCAGAACTCGGTGGGGATTGGCACGCCGTTAAAGAGCGGGTCGCTTCGCCGCAGGATCGGTCCACCCAGCAGAGAGACACGCAGGTCAGCGACGTCTACATCTTCGAAGATCGCATCTTCGAGGCGTCCCCAAAGACCGCGGCGCATGCTCTGGTTGAAACGTTGGTGCTGTGGCGTGATGTTGGTGAAGAAAAAGCTGTCATGGTTGGCCTGGTTAGCGTCTGCCGCATTGCCCCAGCAAACGTCGGCGCGGCGCGCGACGTGACCGCGATCCAGAGGGTTATCGGCGTAAAGTTCGTCGCCAATTTGGAAATCTTCCAGCGTGCCCCGATCATCTTTGACGAACCGTATGCCAGTGCGGGCGAGTTTCTTCATGCTGCTGCCGTCGACGTTCCACGCCACGACGCGTGGGAATCGGCGGGAGGTGCTCAGCCATACTGAGAAATGGCAATACTGAATATCGCGACGGTTGCTGAGTGTCGCAAGGTCTGCGGTGACGGTGGTCGTAAACCGAACCTGGGGTACCGTGAATTGGAGGAAACCGTGATCGAATCCGGTTCGCAGATCCGGCCTGACCGCCTCGGGCGCGCCGGCAAGTACCGCGCCCTCACCTAGTGGTGCAATTTCCAGCTTCTCAAAGACCGAATGCGCGTTGCATGCCAGCGCGAATTCTGCGTCGGAGCCTTCTGCGTCTCCGCCGAAGTGCAGGCCCAGCATGACGTCGCTCGCCGAGTTGCCACGGTCGATCGCAAGCCAGCAGGCGCCGGAATCGCCGCCTTTGGAGATTTCGCCGTCCCTGGGACGACGTTGGGGGTCGATGCCGATTTCGAAGCCGCCAATGTTCTCGGTGCGTCCGTCGTAGTTCATTTTTGTAATCGTCTCGACGCGGGTGACGATGCCGAACGTGACCGCGGTCGTGCGACCGGATTTCACGACACGGTCGCCAAGTTCCGCTTTGCCGATCCGCCGAACCTCGGTCTTTAGTCCCAGAACTTCGGAGTTGGCATTGCGTGATTCAACCGAGCAAATGGCGCAATCACCCGCGGCGCCCAGATGGCTGCGCAGGAGTTTCCCCATTAGATTGCGGTCCGTGCGGTTGTCGTCAAACGGTCCCGGTTGGGCGATCGCGTCCCCGATTTCCCCTGACGACGTGTGCAGAACATGCCAATTACTCAGGATGACGCGCTCTCCGCTGCGCTGATCCAGGACGAACGCGCCCAGGGTGCCGGCCGTGGTCCGCACGTTTGCGATGCTAATGCCCGGCACCAGGGTTTCCAGGCGCTGTTTGCGCGGGTCCTTTGTGAGAGCTTCCGATTCGACGAGCAAATAGGCGGGTTTAAAGTTGCGCTGAACCACATCCGTCGGAATCCGTACGCCCTCAAATTCGATCTGAGGCGGGACCGCCTTGGTGGTTACCGCTTCAAGCGCTTCGGGTCTGACCTTCTGGCCCACGCAGAACTGTAGTGCAAGTTCGCTGGAGGTTTTTCCGCCCACCTGTTTGTATCCGATACCGATGCTGGTAATATTCGGATCCTGCAGGTACTCATCGGAGCGCATGCGGATGAATCGCTTCATACGCTCATAGTGCTCCGTGCCAGTATGGGTTCGCGCTCGGTCTACTTGCGAGGCCTTGGGGCGCGCCCGTTTTGTCGTCCTCGATTTGGACTTAGCCATGAGAGATACCTCCGTAATATTAGACAGACTTCTGCAACAAAGACCCCGTTATTATATACAGTTTGTGCGTGCGTTGCTTACGCCCTGCCAGGCCCGGCACTTCAGGGCCAGTATCCCGCGCGCGTCTTGGCTTGAAGGTCCGGCCTGCCCTTCACCGCAACTCGGATCGCATGAAATTTTCCCGGCTCGCCCTGCTTCGGCTCGAAACTGAGAATGTACTGGCGATGAACCTCTTCGCTTAACAGTTGAACGGCCTGTTCCAAAGTGTTCTTCTTCAAGAAATTCAGGGCTCGCCCTCCGGTAGTCTTGGTGAATAGGCTGGAAAGATCTGGCTGATGCAACCGCATCAATTCTCCGATCCCATAGATTAGTCCGCCCGGACCCAAATCGAGCGGAACCGGAGTATCGTCGGGGGCCGGGCAGAGGGCGCACTTCTGGATCTTGATCCGCTCCGCTTCGGGTTCCAGATCCTCAGCGGTCTTCGCCTTCACGGTGAACGGCTCCAAGAAAGGCGAATAAGTCAGCCAATAAACCGCGGCATTGAGACGCTGTACCCGCTCCATGACTTCGGTAAGATTCGCGTTGCTCGAGCGATCTTGCTTCTCCGCAATCATGAGGATGATTCGCCGCCGTCCCGCTGGACGCTGCTCCAGCATTACGAACGCCCGGCGCAAAGCATCCAGCATATGCGCGTCACTGCCTTCCTTGCGCAGCATGCGCAGCGCGCGAATCACCCGATCCGGGTTGCCGGTGAAATCCTGGTGGACCTTCACCTGGTCGCTGAACGAGATCACCGCCGTTTCTCCCGCATCCGCCGCCAGCAACTGCGTAAACAGAATGCCGGTGCCGCCCAGCTTGTCGAGGACGGCCCCGGAATTCGAGCTGGTCTGCACCGCGACCACCAGGTCGATCGGATACGCCATCCCATCCATCTGTACCGCCTGCGGCACACTGTTGTCGTAAAGAATCAGGTCTTCGAGCGTTAGCCCGTCCACGTAACGTCCCTTCGAGTCTGTGACGGTAGTGGGTGCGACTACCAGCGGAACGGTGCTTTTGAACTGCGCCCAGCAAGTGCAAGTAAGCGCGATGATAGCGGCGGCAACGCGCATCCGCAAGAGCCCAGCAACTTTTGGGCCAACGCCGTGCACGGTTTTCCGCCGTGTCGTTCAAGGCTACTTCGACTACTCCGCTGTTCCGGCCACAGCTGTCAGAATATGAAGCGCGCGACGGCCTGAATCACGCGGGAGTTGCTGGAGAAGAATCGATCGTACTTCCCGAACGATGCGCTGGTCGGGCGGAGAAAGCTTGGGTCCAATCCATTCGTTGGATTGGGTGAAACGTCACTGACAAGCCCGCCCACGAATTGCGAGTGATTCAACAGGTTGAAGAACTGTGCACCGACTTCGAGACGTCTCCGCTCACTCACCGCGAGCCGCTTCACCAGTGCCGCATCCACGTTATTGACGGGAGCCAGCGGAAAGGTGTTGCGGCCGCCAGTGGCGTATGCACCCCGCTCCGCCACAATGTAGCGAGCATTGGGATTGTTCGCGACATAGGCGACGATGTCGGCGCTGTTGGCCTTCACGATCCGGCCAGCGGCGTTGTACGCAGTAACTCCGCTGCCGGCGTTCCAAGTGCCGCTTGGATTGACGATTGTCCGGTCGCTCGCCGAATCGTTGTTGAGGTTGGAATCGACACCACTCTGGACGGTTGCGAATTCCGGGGACTGGTAGGTGTAGGTCGCGGAAACATTCCAGTTGCTCACCACATTTTTCACAAACCAGTTGCGGCTCTGAAACAGCTTGAAGTCGTAAACCGGCGAAAAGGTCAGACGGTGGCGCCGGTCGAGCGCCGAAGACGCCCATTCCGCGCTCAGGTTCCGGCTGTCCTGTGCACGGCGGGGCGTTAAGATCGTGAAGTTGACGGTTGCAGTCGAGTCGTCTAGGTTGTGGCTCCAGGTATATGCGGCGACAAAGGAAAAGTTTCTCGAAAAGCGCTTGTTGAGCTGAAGCGCGAGGCCGTTGTACATCGAATTTCCAATGGGGTGGAAAGAAGCGACGGCGTTGATTGGGTCGAACCCATATTGGGAGAACGAGTTGAATGACTTCGCCTGCAAGGTTCCCAGCGTCAGAGGCCGCGACGCCAGTTGAGTAGCAGTCGGCATCGCAAGAAAAGTGGGAATGTTCTCGGTGGGTGTCACCTTGGGCACGATGTTGATCTGGTCCTGCACCCAGAGGTGAACGCCCTTGGTGTAGACGTAACGCGCCTCCACGGCGTAGTCCCTGGCGAAGAGCCGCTGGACACTCACAGTTCCCGTGAGCCCGTAAGGCCGGTTTTGGTCCCAGGTATAGCCAGTGATCTGTGCCCGGGCCTGCATGGGCGTGGAGGGAAGTATGGGAGGGAGCGCAGTCGCACCGCCACCCCCAAGAAAATTAGAAGTGGTGCTGTTGACAGACACGGTTTTAGCACTCTGATAGTAAGCCGGGACCGCATTCCCCGCCAAGTTGGCATAGATGTTGTCGAAGGCCCGGCTGATTCCCCCGCGAACCGACCACAGATTGTTCCTTCTAGGCGAGTACGCGAAGCCGAGCCGCGGAGACCAGTCGTTCGGGCTCGACTGCGGCTCTTTGAAGCTGATGACCCCTGGCACGTCGGCGATCGCGCTGTATTTCTGCGTCCGTAAACCAACCGGGACAGTAACGTATTCGTAACGGAGGCCAAGATTGAACGTCAGGTTCGGGCGAATCCGAAAATCATCGTTGAAGTAAGCGGAGTGCCGTAGGGAACCCAGGGGCACCCCGTTTCCGGCTCCGAGGACGCGCTGACCAACGAAATCCGGCGAAAGGTCCCGCAAAAACCCATCGAGTTGCGAATACTCGTAATCGCCTCGCGCCTTCATGATGAAGTAGCTGGTGAAGATAAGGTCGTTGAAATGATACCCGGCTTTGAGCGTGTGCCGGCCCCAGCTCTTGGTCAAGTTTTCCTGGATCTGAAATGAGTTCTGGATGGAACCCGAGGGCGCCGCGGGGTTCGGGCCGATTTGCAAAAAAAGATCTCCGATCCCCACGTTCGGGAAGACATCCAATCCGGGAAATTTTAGGTCCCCGGCCGGCGTGTGGTTGTTGTTGCGGCTGAAAGAGATCCGCAGCTCGTTCTGCATGGTCGGAGAGAAGTTCTGGAACTCCGAGAGCGAGATCAAATGGTTATCGTTAGGTCGTGAGACGTAAAACACAGGAAGCTGCGCGGCAGTGTCGATGCCGGTGTTCTTATTTTGGATATAGCGGCCGCGGAGCTGGCCGCTAGAGTTGATGTTCCAGTCTATGGAGGCAATCCCATTATATGAGTCAAAGTAGCCGGGCGAAGAGAACACTGGCGGGCCGACGGGAACGGAGACCCCGGCAACCGTTATGGTGTCACTCGGCACCGGCGCGACCGGCACGTATTTTTCGAAGACTTCGAGGTTGGTTTTGCTCAAGCCGGCCAGGCTGTTGAGTATGCTGATACCGGTTGCAGTCGGTGTAGAGAAGTTTTTGGGGATCACAGCGAAGCCAATCGGGTTGTACTCGAAATTTCCAAAGTAGAACAGCTTATCCTTGATCAGCGGGCCGCCGATGGTCGCGCCGAGCCGGTTGTTGTCGTAGCGGACCCGCGGGAACGGCGGCGCGCCAGCAGCGTTAAGATTCCGGTTTTGCAAGTATTCAAAGACAGAGCCGTGCGTCTGGTTGCCGCCGCTCTGCACGGCGATGTTGAATACGCCGCCTGAAGCGCCACCAAATTCAGGGCTGAACTGGTTCTGAAGAAGCGTGAATTGAGAAATCGCTTCGTTGGAAACGTAGACCAGCGGACCGGTAAGAAAGAAGCTGTCGATGCTGACACCGTCGATGTTGAAACTGTTGTTTTCCGGACGCTGCCCGCCTACACTCGGCCCAATCCCTTGACCGATTCCTCCGGACGACGCAACGCCGGCGCCGAGCAGGCTGAGATTCCAAATGCCCGATCCGTTCGCGAGCTTGGAGGTGCTCGCGGTGGGCTGATCCAACGCGCTCCTGGATTCGTAAGTGGTTTGCAGTTGAGACGAAGCGATGTTGATCGCGGTGCTTGCCTGCTGCACCTCCAGTGATGTGTTCACGGGGCCGATC
>JBGPHB010000213.1:0-7114 GCA_041484155.1 Bryobacteraceae bacterium | reverse complement strand
TCCAAGCATCCAAATCCGCGACGCCGAGCCCGATGTGATCCGCCAAATGTCCCCGAGTGCTGACCAACGGCTTGTCCCCCTGCCGCATATACGAATTCAGCGAGACATCGTCAAAGCTCACCGGAGCGGCAGGCGCGCGGAACATTCCTTCCTTTTCGAGCGCCGGCCAAGTCCGATCCGCCGCCCGCTCCACCTTGCAGTTGGCCTCGGTCCGCTGGACGGCTCCCCGTCCTTGAGCCACCGACGCGTTGAGATGCGTCTGATACCAGAGCTGCGAGCAGAACGGATCTTCGTGGTACATGTGTACGTGATTGAAGCGCTCAGCCGGCATGTTGCCCTGGTATTCGATGATGGCTCCGTCGGGACCTTGCAAATACGCAAAGCCTGCGCCCCCGGCCGGCTGAACCCCTTTCGCCTTGGCTTCGGCGATCTGCGGTTTGGTGAGTCCCAGCACTCCTCCGGTTCCCGGCCACGTATCGCTACTGACGAACACCGAACCGCCTTCGTCGGTCGTATACAACGGGAGAAGGCGGACCTCTTTGTTCTGTCGATACCGTGCGAGGTTCTCCCGAACATCGACCACGTGCCAGCCGAAGTGCCAGTACGCGGTCTGCGGCTCGAGAGCGGGCGGAGCCGCGACCTTGGTGAACAGCACATACACGTTGCCCGTCTTGAGCGCCGGAGATCCCGCGAACGTCGCCTTGGACGTGCTCGGGAACTGCTTCGTGTAGAAGTCGATCGCCGCCTCCGGGTTCACCGAGTTGAGGTGAAGATGATGGAAGTGGGGCGCCGGAAGCGACTGTGCTTCAACCATCGCCCCAAGAATCGCTGTCAAAAGGACCGCTCTCATTCTCATTTTTTAAGACTCCGATACTCTATGACCGGGAATCACACAGGTTCTCTTGCTTCGTCGACCCGGTTCACTTCTTCACGTATCTCTTTAGAGACTTCGATCCGACCTCGGCCCCATACACGTTGCCCATTGCATCCACGGCAACGCCTTCCGCCGCACTTGTGCCTGGGAGCACACCATTCGCTGGCACGAGAGGATCCGGAATGAACGCCGTAACCACGCCGTCCTTGACGCTGCCAATCCGGATGCCTCTTTTCCAACCCGGGTTATATCCGTAGCCTTCCTTGTCTGTCGATTCCGAGTCGGTGGCATACAAGATGTCATTTTTGTCAATGAAGATCCCGCTCGGCCGGCCGAACTGCTTCCATTCCTCGAGAAACTTTCCGTCCTGATCGAAGATCTGGACGCGATTGTTGGCGCGGTCGCCGACGAACAGCCGGCCCTTGGAATCGAAGGCCAGCGCGTGCGCCACTTCAATCTGACCGGGAGCCGATCCGTGCGCTCCCCACTGCTTGATGAATTTCCCTTCCTTGGAGAATTTCACGATGCGTGCGTTTCCTCGTCCGGGCGTATGGCCGTCCGAGACAAAAATATCTCCGTTCGGAGCAACCACGACATCGTTCGGCTGATTGAACGTGTCCGGGCCGTCGCTGGCGACCCCCGGCTTGCCGAGCGTCATCAAGACCTTCCCGTCCGGACTGAATTTGAACACCTGGTGACCCTTGTCATCTTTTCCCTGGCCGTCGGTCACCCACACGTTTCCGTCCTTGTCGACGAAAATCCCATGGGGAAAAATGAACATTCCCCCGCCAAAGCTTGTCACGAGATTGCCGGACGAATCGAATTTCAGGATCGTCGCCAGGTTTGAACCCGCGCAGGTATTCGCGCCACATCGCTCGGCGACCCAGATGCTCTTGCCGTCGGGATCCACTTCCACCGCGCTCGTCGATCCCCATGTCCTCCCCTCGGGAAGCTTTGCCCAGTTCTCGACGGTGCGATACGGGTTGGGTTGGGAGTTAGGCTGGGCGTACGCGCATGCTCCAAATAGCGCGATCGCTGCACAGGTGAGTCGCGGCATCATGGCCTCCAATCAGTCCTACATTATTGCACGCGTCAAACCGACCGGTCGACCGGTTTCTTCCTCTTTTGCTTTGGGCAGTCCCGTGATGTATACTTCCAGCTATTGCGAAAGCGAGGAGCCATGAAGAAGCTGACGCTGAATGTTGCCGCAATCCTGTTTGCACTGGCCCAAGCGGAGGCTCAGACCCCGCATGTTCCGCGAGGTACGGCGACCGACGTCTCCAACGCCGACATCCTGGCGACCGTCGCGAAAACCGCCACCGCGGCGGTGAGCGATCAGGCGATTCGCGTCGTAAGCATCAACGACGAGTACAACGTCGGCATCGGAGTCGTGCACCGGTCCAAGACCTCACCCGGCGCGCCCGGCAACGGCATCGAGCATAGCCAGATCACGGAGGTCTATCACGTTATCCAAGGCAACGCGACGTTCGTGACCGGGGGTACGATTGAGAATACGAAGGAGGTCCCCGCGGATAGCAACGTCGTAAAGGTGCTCAACGGCCCCAGCACCAACGGCGGCGTGGTGCAGAATGGCGTGAGCCGTAAAGTGGGTCCGGGCGATGTTGTCATTATTCCGCCGAACACTCCGCATTGGTTCAGTGAGATCACTTCGGACCAAATCGTGTATCTTGTAATACGGGTCGATCCCCACAAAGTTTTGCCGGCCGGCTTCGTGGCCAAGTAATCCGATACGAAAGGGAGGATGAACAGTATGAAACGTAATTTCTTGATTAGCGCAATCTGTCTGGCCGCGATCATCGCGCTCGGACTCGGATCCGCCACACTCCAGAAGCGAGCCGTTGTGGAAGCCGCGGGAACTCAAGCCCCGAGATTTGAAGTGGACGCGATGTGGCCGAAGCCATTGCCAAACCATTGGATCATGGGGAACACCATCGGCGTGTCGGTAGACGAGCAGGATCATATCTGGATCATTCACCGGGGCGGTTCGCTCGAAGCCAAGGAAGTGTACGCCACCACGAATCCTCCCGGATCGGAATGCTGCGTGCCTGCTCCACCGGTCCTCGAGTTCGATGAGGCGGGGAACCTGATTGGGCATTGGGGCGGCCAGGGTGGCCCGGGCTATGAGTGGCCCGCGTCCAACCACGGCATCACAGTGGACTTCAAAGGGAACGTGTGGATCGGCGGCAATGGCCGGGGCACGCCGGGCGGTGGTCCGGAGGAAGCCGGAAACACACCCGGCGCGGCGCAGGCCAAGCAGGCGAAACAGGCGCCCGCCGGCCGCGGTGGCGCTCCGTACTATCACGACAGCATGGTCTTGAAATTCACCCAGGACGGCAAGTTCCTGATGGCGATCGGCAAGCCCGGCGGGAGCAAAGGCAGCAACGACGTCGAGAATCTCGGGTTGCCCGCCAAAATTTTTGTCGACCCGAAGACCAACGAAGTGTACGTCGCCGACGGTTACGGCAACAAACGCGTGATCGTGTTTGACGCCGACACCGGCAAATACAAGCGGCATTGGGGCGCCTACGGCAACAAACCGGACGACACTCCCCTCGGCCGATACGATCCCAGCGCGCCGCCCGCCCAGCAATTCCGCAATCCGGTGCACTGCTCCGAACTCTCTCGCGATGGCCTGCTGTATGTCTGCGACCGGGTGAACGACCGGATCCAGGTTTTCAAACCGGATGGAACCTTCGTGAAGGAAGTGTTCATCGCGAAGAACACGCTGGGCGACGGGTCAGTGTGGGATATCGCCTTCTCCAAGGATCCGCTGCAGAAGTACATGTATCTGGCCGACGGAGCGAACGAGAAGATATACGTCATGCTGCGCGAAAACCTCGAAATCCTGACCAGCTTCGGCGACGGCGGCCGGCAGCCGGGCCAATTCTACGCAGTGCACAGCATTGCGACCGATTCGAAGGGCAACGTCTTCACCACGGAAACCTACCGTGGTCAGCGCGTACAGAAGTTCCTCTACAAGGGCCTGGCCCCGGTCACGAAGAAAGACCAAGGCACCGTCTGGCCGAAGGCTGGCAAGAGTTCCTAAGACGGAACCGCGCTGCTCGTAAATGGCGTAACCCCGCCCTAACGGGCGGGGCTTTCGTCCGTTTGCAACCCCGCATTTACAACGTGAAAGCCCCGCCCGTCAGGGCGGGGTTCCTTCACCTTGCCTCTTGATCCACAAACTCGCGGATTGTTTTTGCTTTCTCCTCTGGTCTGTTTGCGATAGACTTTATGGACAACCATGTCCTACTCCATGCGCGACAGAAGTCTTTTCTTGCGGGTTCTTGCCATCGCCGCGTTCACGTCTGCTCTTTCCCTGGCGCAAACCTCAAAAACGCTCGACGTCTATGTCATCGACGTCGAAGGCGGCAACTCCACGTTGTTTGTTCTGCCGTCCCACGAGTCGCTGCTCATTGACACCGGCAATGCCGGGGCTGCCGCGGCTCGCGATGCCGGCCGCATCGCCGATGCGATCAAAGACGCCGGACTTCAGCAGATCGACCATCTGATCATCACGCATTGGCACGGCGATCACTTCGGCGGCTTAGCCGAACTGGCTTCCAAAGTTACGATTCGTGAGTTTATCGATCACGGCCCTAACGTGCAGCCCGGCGAGCTCGCCGACACGTTTCTCCAGAAGACCTATCCGCAGCTTTACGCCAAAGCCAAGCACACGGTCGCAAAACCGGGTGACAAGATTGCCATGACCGGCGCCGACGTGCGCGTGGTGACCTCAGCGGGCGCGACGATCAAGGCGGCGTTGCCTGGCGCCGGTATGCCGAATCCCTATTGCGCCAATTTCAAGCCTGGAGAGAACAACGCCGAGGACCCCCAATCCGTCGGGATCCACCTGACGTTCGGAAAGTTCCGCACGATTCACTTAGGGGATCTCACCAAGAATAAGGAATTCGAGCTGATGTGCCCCAATAACCGCATCGGCGCCGTCGATGTGCTTTTGGGCTTGCACCACGGACAGGCCAGCTCGAATTCCCAGGTGCTCGTACACGCCGTTCATCCTCGTGTTGCCATCATGAATGACGGCACCCGGAAAGGCGGCGACCCGGAAGTGATGAAGACCGTACATTCGTCCCCCGGTCTCGAAGATCTGTGGCAGCTTCACTTCTCTCTTCTGAGCGGGCAGGAGTACACCGTGCCGGGAATGTTCATCGCCAATACGATCGATGACCAGCAACCTGCGATGCCCATTGCTCCCACGCCCGCTCCGCAGCCCGGCCCCGGTGCTCCGCCCGCGCCAGTCCACAACGGCACCGCGTATTGGATAAAACTCTCCGCGCAACAGGATGGTTCGTTCACGGTAACCAACCCGCGGAACGGGTTCAGCAAGACCTACGCCGCATCTCGCCGTCCTTGACTTTTGTGTCGTTCCCCACGTACAATACCTACCGGGCGACAGGTTTGCCGCGACAAGGAGAAAGTGAATGATAAAGGGCAGGATGTGGCGTGGTCTTATAACACCTCTGCTGGCGCTTCCGAGCTTTTCGATGGCCGCTGAATTGGCTCGCAAGCCGGCGACTTTCGCCAAGGACGTCGCCCCGATCTTCCAAGAGAAGTGTCAGGGCTGCCACCGCGCTGGAGAGATGGCTCCGATGTCGCTGGTGACCTACGAAGAGACTCGCCCCTGGGCGAAGGCGATTCGAGAACGCGTCCTGACCCATCAGATGCCTCCCTGGCACCTGGACAAGACGGTCGGGATCCAACATTTTCAGAACGACATGTCCTTGAGCGACGAACAGATTGACACCATCGTGCGGTGGGTCGACGGTGGCGCGCCGCTCGGGGACGCGAAGGACATGCCGGCCCCCAAGCAATGGCCCAAGGACGACGGATGGAAGTTGGCCTCGCAATTTGGTGCGCCGGACTTCATCATCAAGTCGGAGGACTACACCATGCCGGCCCGCGGGCAGGACGTGTGGTTCAAGCCGCTGACTCAGATCCCCATTACCGAGCCGCGATGGGTTCGCGCGGTTGAAATGCGGCCGTCGAGCCAGGCGGGCCGCAGGATTACCCATCACGCTCTGGCCTATCTCCAGCAAGACGAATCGGGGAAGGCAACGGATGGACCGTCCACTCAAGGACTCCTGATGGAATGGGCCGTCAACAAGAACTACGACGTATACCGCCCCAACACCGGAAAGCTGCTGGTTCCAGGTGCGCGCATCTGGTGGGAGATGCACTTGCACGCTGTCGGCGAGCAGATCCAGAATCACGTGGAGCTGGCTGTGTATCTGTATCCGAAGGGCCAGGAGCCGAAGTACCGAACGGTGTTGACCGCTTTCCAGTCGATCTCGAACGGGCCTGTGGGGCTCGACATTCCTCCGAACACGGTCACCGAGCATCAGTCTTTTCAGGTGCTGCGCGCGCCGGCGCGACTCGAGAATTTCCAACCTCACATGCACCTGCGCGGCAAAGCCATGTCGATGGAAGCGATCCTGCCCGACGGCACCACGCGGATGCTGAGCTACGTCGACAAGTTCAACTTCAACTGGATGACCAATTACATTTACGCCGACGAGGACGCTCCGGTGCTCCCGAAAGGCACCGTGCTGCACTTCACCGCATGGCATGACAACACCGTCAACAACAAAAACAATCCCGATCCGAACCAGTGGGTCGGCTGGGGTGATCGGACCGTGGACGAAATGGCTCACGCGTGGGTAAACGTCACCTACATCACTGAGGACGACTACAAAGAGTGGGCCGCGTCACACGGAACACGAACTCGTGTTCAGTAGAGTGTGCAAAACCGGGACTGGCACGAATTTCGAGCCAGTCCCCTTTTGCGTATTGATCATGCGTCTAGCGATAACAATTCTGCTCGGCTGTGCCTCGCTTACGTGGGCTCAGCAATTGCCCATCGAGCCGCAACACGACTCCGGTCAGGGCGTTACCGGCGCCTATGAGGGATGGTTTCCCAATCCCGACGGCAGTTATAGTATGCTGTTCGGTTACTACAATCGGAATCTGAAGCAAGACCTGGACATTCCGATTGGACTGGACAACCGGATGGAGCCGGGTGGACCCGACCGGGGCCAGCCGACGCACTTCGGGCTCAGGAGGCAGTGGGGCGTGTTCACCGTCACTGTACCCAAGGATTTTGGCACTGAGCGGAAGCTTACCTGGACACTGATCTCCAACGGCAAGACTACGGCGGTCCCAGGAACGCTCAATTCACTTTGGGAGCTTTCACCTTTCGTC
>JBGPHB010000212.1:0-7118 GCA_041484155.1 Bryobacteraceae bacterium | reverse complement strand
GAGAGGTAGCCTGTGTGCTCGGTGACAATGGCGTGGACCATGCAGAGAGCCAGACGGTCGTCACCAGTGGAGACGGGCTCGAATAGAGTGTCGAAGTCGGATTCGTGGCCGGTGTGAGTGACGGCAAGCAGGAGGTAATCGGCAGGCCGCCCGTGGAGTGGAACTTGGGCGTTGCGGGTCTCGATCAGTAGCCGGCCGCCATCGGGCATGGCGGCGCAGGCGTGCAATACCAGGCTCGTGATGGCCTGTTCGATCTGCGCGGCATCGGCTCTGATTTTGCCGGCGGCGATCTGGGGCCGAATGGTCAGTGCGATCTTCGGTCCGGCAACGGATTCGATGAGCTTGGAGAGGCCGCGCAGGATTCCGTTCAGACTGAGGGTTCTCTGGTGACTGACCTGGCGGCCGCTCAACGACGCCAGACGGCGCGTGATTTGCTCCGCCGTCGTGGCGGCCCGCTGGATTTCTTCAACAGCCCGGCGGGCTGGGGAGTACTCTTCAAACTGGCGCAGCAGTTGTTCCGCTTGATCGCGGATGGTCGCGAGCAGGATCCCGTAGTCGTTGGAGACTCGGGCGGCTAGACGATTGGCCGCCTCCAGTTTTTGAGCTTGGCGAAGCTGGCACTCCTCCCAGCGGGGCGCGCTGACGTCGCGCAGCGTGAGCACGGCGCCGATGGTGGCGTCCCCGGCCTTCACCGGCGCGGTGGCGCCTTCGACCAGCATCTCGCGGCCACCCCGCGACAACAAACTCCAGGCGCCATCCAGCGCCACGGGCGCATCCCGCAGAATGGCGAGCGGGACGGAATCGCCGGCCTCCCGATCCGAATCCTGGCACATCAGCCGGACAACTTTCGATACGGGCTGGCCCTCGGCCTCGGGCTGGATCCAGCCCGTGAGAGTCTCGGCCGCACGGTTGAGCATGAGCACCCGGCTATCGACGTCGGTGACGACGACCGCCTCGGCCACGGAATCCATGGTAGAGCGGAGCCAGGCTTCGCGTTCCCCGAGCCGGCGATCCCTGCGATGCCGATCGAGCGCAATGTCGATGGAAGTGCTTAGCGCCGCGGGCGCCAGCGGTTTAACGATGTACCCGAAGGGCTCGGCCGCCTTGGCGCGATCGAGCGTGGATCGGTCGGCATGGGCGGTGAGGAACACCACCGGCACATCATGACGGTCCCGGATTTGCGTGGCGGCCTCGACGCCATCGGCGGGCCCGTCCAGGCGGATGTCCATCAGCACGATATCGGCGTCGCCTGCCTTTTCGATGGCCTCCGCGGCGGTGCCAACCGTGGCGACGACCTCATGTCCCAGCGCCGCCAGGCGGTTGGAGATGTCGTGCGCGATCAGCCCCTCATCCTCCACTACCAGCACTTTCGACATGGTGGAAGTCTTCACCTTTCGGAAATGAAATTCGAAACGTCGTACCCCGGCCCCGCTCCCATTCGAGAGTCCCCTTCAGCTGGCGGGTCAAGATGGTGACGATCTGAAGGCCGAGCGATTTGGTGTTCGCCGGTTGGACGCTCTCCGGAATACCAGCGCCATCGTCGCGCACCGTGAGCGTGATGCAGCCGTCGTGAAGCCCGCCCTCGACCCAGATCGACCCGCTCCGGCCCGGCGGAAACCCATGCTTGAGCGCATTGGAGATCAGCTCGTTCAGAATGAGGCCGGTGGGGATGGCTTGATCCACGCCGAGCGGCAATGGGTCCAGGGTCACGTGCCAGGAAATGCGAGCCGGATCGACGCCATAGGAATGGAACATATTGGCTGCGAGGAGAACGGCATGCTTGGCCATGTCGATCTCCCGGAGTCCCTCGTTTTCGTAGAGCTGCTCGTGCACCAGGGCCATGGACTCGATGCGATTCTGGCTTTCGCGCAAGGCGCGTGCCAGGTACTCGTCTTCGAAGGCCGTGGCCTGCAACCGCAGCAGGCTAGCGATCACCTGCAGATTGTTCTTGACGCGGTGATGCACTTCCTTAAGCAAAACTTCCTTCTCGACCAGCGAGCGCGCGAGCCGGTCGCGGTCGGCCTTGAGCGTTCGTAACAACACGACCTTCTGCGTGGCTTTCTCCACGCCCAGGCTCAGAGCCTCGGCGGTGATCGGGTCCTTGAACAGGTAATCCTGCGCGCCCGCTTTCAGGGACGCGATGGCCACCTGTCCGCTCGCCAAGCCGGTCAGCATGACGACCGCGACGACGGGGAAGTCGATCGGATCCTCGGAGCGAAGCTGTGCCAGAAACTCGAGTCCAGTCATGTCCGGGAGCTTGTAGTCGAGCAGCACGCAATCCGGGCCAAGCCTGCGGCAGGTCTCCAAACCTGCCGCCCCGGCGCCTTCTTGGAAGAATGCCAGTTGGGGACCGTATGCCTCCCGAAGGAGGATCTCGAAGAGCTTGCGGTCAGCCGCCGAGTCGTCCACCATGAGGACTTTCATGGAACGGGCGGGATCACCCCTTCAATTGGTGGATTAAAGGGGCGGTTTCTCTCCGCTAAAGTCGTGGAGACGTGGGACATGGCCGGTCCATGGATTGTCCGCTGGTCCCAATACCCCCAAAGTAGCCCCACGCCTAGTGCATTGGCCTCACCGCGTTTCGTAAGAAGTAATCACGAAAATTAGGCGAGTTCCTTAGTGTTTCCCACCTTCCGTTTTGTCATCATGTTGCCAGAGCGCACCGCGGAAAGAAGGAGCCGACTCTCAATGTCAAAGTTTTTGAATCCGATCTGGAGGCTGAGAATCTGGGTGGATTCAAAGGGTCAGGACCTGATCGAGTACGCCCTCATGGCCGGCTTCGTCGCTGTTGCCGCAGGCGCCATTATGCCAGGCGTCTCGAGCAGCATCAGCACAGTTTTCTCGAAGGTCGCCTCAGTGCTGAAGAGGTCATCGACCCAGGGTAGCTGAGGGCACGGGAATTACACAGTAAGCCGCATCCCCGCCCAACTCTTCATCAACGCATTCTCCCCTGCCGCCGGATTTTTCGCGCGCTCTAACCTGCGTGCTACAATCGCCCCAGTCGAGGAACTGAGATGAGACTGAGCACGGATCGCATTCTCACCACCCATGTCGGCAGCCTGCCGCGCCCGCAAGACGTTGTGGATCTTCTGTTTGCGCAGGACCGGGGTGAACAATACGACGCGGCGAAGTTCGATGCAACCATGCGACGCGCCGTGGCCGACATCGTGAGCCGTCAATCCGAGGTCGGGATCGATATCGTGAGCGACGGCGAAACCAGCAAGATCAGCTACGCTACCTATATCCGGCACCGGCTCACCGGATTCGAGGGCGATTCGCCACGCCCCACCCCGCAAGACCTCGACGATTATCCGGACTTCCGCGACCGGCTGGTGGCCGCCGGCGCTTCGGCAAAATACTTGCGGCCCGTCTGCAAGGGTCCGATCAAGGTCAAGAATCTCGAACCGCTGCACCAGGACATCGCCAACATGAAGGCGGCCCTTTCGAAGACGAACGGCGCGGAGGGCTTCATGAACTCGGTCTCTCCGGGTACCATCGCGGTCTTCCAGCCCAACGAATACTATCCGTCCCACGAAGCCTATATGGAGGCGCTCGCCGAGGCGATGCGCGAGGAATATGAGGCGATCGTAAAGTCGGGGCTGCTCCTGCAGCTCGATTGTCCCGATCTGGCGATGGGACGCCACTCCAGGTTCAAGGCACTCAGTGACGAGGAATTTCTGCGGAACGCGGCGATTCAGGTGGAGGCGCTCAATCACGCCCTCGCCAACGTCCCCAGCGATCGGGTGCGCCTTCATATCTGCTGGGGGAACTACGAAGGCCCGCATACTCACGACATTCCTCTAGTCAGCGTGCTGCCCCTGTTGTTCAAGGCAAAACCAATGGCGCTTCTCATTGAAGGCGCGAACCCGCGCCACGAGCACGAATGGGAAATCTGGAGGACCCACAAGCTGCCGGCCGGCAAGGTGTTGGTTCCCGGCGTGCTCGATTCGAGCTGCAATTTTGTCGAGCATCCGGAGCTGGTGGCGCAGCGGATTGTACGTTATGCCGAGGGCGTCGGCCGTGACCGGGTGATTGCCGGGACTGACTGCGGATTCGGCACATTCGCCGGTTTCGGTCCGGTACACCCGTCCATCTGCTGGATCAAGATGAAATCGCTCGCCGAAGGCGCCGCGATCGCCTCCAAGAAGCTGTACTGATGTGAAAGAATTGGCAGACGAAACCGTCTGCCCCACCTTGCCCTCAACGTGCGGTTTCGCCTGCCAGGCCGCGAAGGTTACACTGACGAGCGCTTGAGGCGGCTGAATACCTTTCGCGCGTTACCCTCGAAGATCTTCCGCCGGTCCTCGTCGCTTAGCCATGGGATCGCATCAACGAAGCGTTTGGTGTCGTCGAAATAGTGACCGGTTTCCGGGTCGATACTCCTCACCGCCCCAACCATCTCCGACGCGAACAGGATGTTGTCAATCGGCACGACCTTCGTGAGCAACTCCATTCCAGCCAGATGGTAGACGCAGGTATCGAAATAGACATTGTTCAAGAGGTGTTCGCGAAGAGGCGGCCGTTTCAGATCCTGGGCCAAGCCGCGATAGCGGCCCCAATGGTACGGGACGGCGCCGCCGCCGTGGGGGATGATGAACTTCAACGTGGGGAAATCCTTGAAAAGATCAGAAGTCAAAAACTGCATGAACGCGGTGGTGTCGGCGTTAATATAGTGCGCGCCGGTCGCGTGGAAGTTCGGGTTGCAGGACGAACTGACGTGGACCATCGCGGGTACATCGAGTTCCACCATCTTTTCGTAGAAGGGGTACCAGTACCGGTCGGTGAGTGGAGGGTCGGTCCAGTGGCCGCCCGAAGGATCCGGGTTCAGATTGCAGCCGACGAATCCAAGCTGGTTGGTGCAGCGCTCCAGCTCGCCGATACAGTTGCCGGGAGGCACGCCGGGCGATTGAGGCAACTGGCACACGCCGATGAAACTGCCGGGATAGAGCGTGCAGACACGATGGATCATGTCATTGCAGACCTCGGCCCAGTGCAGGCTGGTGGTCGCATTTCCGAGATGGTGGGCCATGACGGACGCCCTGGGCGAGAAGATTGTGAGGTCCGTGCCGCGCTCCCGCTGTAGTTTGAGTTGCGCCTTCTCCAGGCTTTCCCGGATCTGGTCGTCTGTGATGTTCAACTTTTTTTCCGGAACCTTGTTCAGGTCGGCGAGTTGGCGCTGGCGGAAGGATTCAAGTTCTTTGGGAGCGGTCGTGTAGTGCCCATGGCAATCGATGATCATGATCTTCGATCAGTATAACTTGAACGATCCAAGAGGCTGGGTGAACCATGGCAAGCAACGTGCAAGCTAGTCCCGCGACAGCCGGATTCAGTTCCTCGGACTAGCGTCCAGTGTCCCCCGCCCTGACGGGCAGGGCTTTGCGGGGTGTTGTAAACGTACGACAAAGCCCTGCCCGTCAGGGCGGGGTTCTGTTCTGTAGAAAACTTCAGGTAGTGCTTTGCATCCATTGACTTTTCTAAGACCACGTGTAAAATGGCTCAATCTAGCTAAGGAATCTCCGCGGTGTCCACTAGTGAACTTCAACAGAGGAGTCGCAACCAATGGCTTCGGGCTTTGGCCTCAAACCCAACACATTTACGAGTTTCGAGGAGATCCGCGAAACTCGAGTTCCGTCTGCCGCAGCGAAGAAGATCGCGCGCATCCTCGCGCTGGCGGATATCGACATCAACGGCAATCGCCCCTGGGATCTCCAGGTGCATGATGAGAGATTCTTCCAACGCGTACTTTCGGAAGGGATGCTCGGAGCGGGTGAATCTTACATGGACGGTTGGTGGGACGTCGAAGCGCTTGACCAATTCTTCACCAGGTGCCACGGCATCGATCCCTACAACAAGGTCGGGATGCCGGGGGTTCTATGGCTGGCTCTGAAGGGCAAGATTTTCAATCGCCAAACGAGATCCCGCGCCACGGCCGTCGCGCAGAAGCACTACGATTTGGAGCCCGAGATCTATACCGCGATGCTCGACAGGCGAATGCAGTATACGTGCGGGTACTGGGCGGATGCCAAGACGCTTGACGAAGCGCAGGAACACAAGGTGCGCCTGATCTGCGAAAAGATCGGAGTGAAGCCCGGCATGAACGTCCTAGAACTCGGCGGAGGATTCGGCGGGCTGGCACATTTCATGAGTAGAGATTACGGCTGCAACGTTGTGAGCTACAACATCTCCCGGGAACAGGTCGCGTTCGGGCGAGCGCTGTGCCAGGGGCTGCCGGTCCGCTTCGAGCAAAAGGACTATCGGGAAGCAGCCCGCGAGAAGGAACAGTTTGACCGTGTCGTCTCCATCGGTCTGTGCGAGCACATTGGGTACAAGAACTACGGCCAATTCATGCGACTCGCTCACGGGCTGCTCAGAAACGGAGGGTTGTTTCTGCTGCACACCATTGGCAACAATGTGTCCGACACGAGCACCGACGCCTGGATCGACAAGTACATTTTCCCCAACGGCATGGTCCCATCGATCGCCCAGTTGGGAAAGGCCATGGAGAAATTCTGGGTGGTGGAAGACTGGCACAACTTCGGCCCGGACTACGACAAGACTCTGCTCGCGTGGTGGAGGAACTTCGAGGCAGCCTGGCCCGGCCTACGGCAGAAGTACGGCGACCGGTTCTACCGGATGTGGAAGTACTACCTCCTGGGATGCGCCGGCAGGTTCCGGGCCCGGAAGCTTCAGCTATGGCAGATCGTACTGTCGAAAGGCGACATCTCTTCCTACGTGCCAGTCAGGTGAAGGATCATCGGAGGAAGTGCCAGGAACTTGCCGCCGAGCTGGCGGCTGCCAAGACGCAGGGCGCGGCCGTTCGTCTGGGGAAGTCAACCTCCAACCTGTTTCGACATCGTGACCGAAGCGGAGTCCGGACGCTGGATGTGCGCCGCTTCGATCGAATCCTGCATATCGATCGCGATCGATTGGTCGCGGACGTTGAGGGCATGACCACCTACGAGGCGCTGGTGGCGGAGACGCTGCGCCACGGCCTGCTGCCCTCGGTGGCGCCGCAACTGAAGACCATCACCATCGGCGGCGCGGTGAGCGGCGTGGGGATCGAGTCGTCCTCGTTCCGCTTCGGCCTGGTGCACGAGACCGTCGAGGAGATGGAGGTC
>JBGPHB010000211.1:0-7118 GCA_041484155.1 Bryobacteraceae bacterium | reverse complement strand
GGCTTGCCGGGTGTTGTAAACGCTCGAATCACTTGGGAGCTTGACAAGTTCCATATTTCTGCTATTGTCGAAATATGGTATCTGTCACTCGCTACGCTGACATGTTCGCGGCGATGGGAACGGAGCCACGTCTGCGGATCATGCAGCTCCTTCTCTCGGCCCATCCGGACGGCCTGGTCGTCGGCGACATCCAAAGCGAGCTCGAAATTCCCAATTCAACCCTTTCCCACCATCTGGAAAAGCTCAAGAACGAAGAGTTGGTCAAGGTGCGTCGCGACAGTACGTTTCTCTGGTACACCGCCAACACCGAGGTGTTGCAGGAGCTACTGGGCTTTCTCTATGCCGAGTGCTGTACCCGCAACAAGGCCATTGAGCCGCAGGCAATTGTTCAACTTTGCAAGTAAAGGAGCATCGTCAGTCCCGTGCTAGAAGTCGGGTGGTTGTCGAAGAATGCAGGCCGGGGCCTGCGTTACATCGATCAACCACTTGTGCCCGCCGTAACGCAGGCCCCGGCCTGCAATTGATTTCTGCCACGGCAAGGTAAATAGATCCTCAAGGGAGCCAAAAAGCACATGGAACTCAAAGAAATAGTGAAAGAAAAATACGGACAGGCAGCGGCGCGCGTCACCACGGGTGGCAGTTCGTGCTGTGGCGCCGAGCCGGCGTCCGCCTGCGGCCGCGACCCGATCACTTCGAATCTCTACGATGCGAGAGAGATAACGGGACTGCCTGCGGAAGCCGTCAGAGCGTCACTTGGCTGCGGCAACCCGACGGCCCTGGCTCAGCTCAACGCCGGCGAAACCGTACTCGATCTCGGCTCCGGTGGAGGCATTGACGTGTTGCTTTCGGCGAAGCGGGTTGGGCCCACGGGCAAAGCCTACGGCCTGGACATGACGGATGAAATGCTGGCCCTTGCGCGGGAGAACCAGCGTAAGGCCGGCGTCGAGAACGCCGAGTTTCTCAAAGGGGAAATTGAAAATATCCCGCTGCCCGACAACTCCGTCGACGTCATTATCTCCAACTGCGTGATCAACCTTTCGGGAGACAAAGACCAGGTGCTCCGCGAGGCGTTTCGCGTGCTCAAGCCGGGCGGCCGCTTCGCGGTTTCCGACGTCGTGGTGCGAGGCGAAGTGCCAGAGCAGGTCCGGCGGAGTATGGAACTGTGGGTTGGCTGCATCGCGGGCGCGATGCAGGACTCGGACTACATCAGCAAGCTGGCCCGCGCGGGCTTTGACAGCATCGACATCGAGCCCACGCGCGTGTACAGCATTGAAGACGCCCGTCAGTTTCTTTCCAGCGAAGGCATGGATGTTGACGCGATGGCTGCGCAGGTGGAGGGAAAATTCATGAGCGCCTTCATTCGAGCCGCAAAACCAACGGGCTGCTGCGGGCCGGCCTGCTGCAACTAGAATCGTGAGGCGGAAAGGTGTGTGCGACTACAGCCCGATTGCGGAACCCCGCGGTGAGTCGGTGTCGGCGCGGTGCGTAATCAGCCACCTACGGAGCCGCGAGCGGGCGTTCCCGTGGTCGTCGGGGAAAGAAAGCCGGCCAGGAGGCCGGCTCGCAAGCTAAAGCTCGCCCCACATTGCTGAGGAAGAATGGATGATTCGAATCGGAATCAACGGCTTCGGACGCATGGGCCGGCTCGCCCTTCGCGTGGCTTGGGGTCTGGAAGATGTGTCCGTGGTGCACATCAACGAGATCAAGGGAGGGACCGTGACCGCCGCGCACCTGTTGGAATTCGACAGTGTGCACGGGCGTTGGTCCAAGCCGATGGAAGCCGGCGCAGACCGGCTCACCATCGACGGACACTCGATCAGGTTCACGGCCAAATCAAAGCCGAACGAGGTTCCCTGGGAGACCAGCAACGTCGATATCGTGCTGGAGTGTTCGGGAAAGCTGCTTACGCCGGAAGTTTTGCAGCTCTTTTTCGAGCGTGGAGTCCGCAAGGTCATCGTCGCCGCGCCGGTGAAGCAAGGCGCCCTGAACATCGTCATGGGCGTGAACGACGAGCTCTACTCACCGGGTGAACACCGCATTCTCACGGCGGCTTCCTGCACGACGAATTGCCTGGCTCCCGTGGTGAAGGTCATCCACGAAGGAATTGGGATTCGCCATGGCGTGATCACCACCGTGCATGATGTGACGAATACCCAGACCATCGTCGACCTGCCGCACAAGGACCTGCGGCGAGCCCGATCAGCGCTCATGTCGCTTATTCCCACCACGACGGGGTCGGCGACGGCCATCGGATTGATCTACCCCGAGCTGCAAGGCAAGCTGAATGGCATCGCGATTCGGGTTCCTCTGCTCAACGCCTCGCTGACCGACTGTGTGTTCGAGGTCAAACGGGCCACCGACGTTGCCGAAGTGAACCGGCTTCTCAAACAAGCGGCCGAGACGACGCTGCGAGGCATTCTCGGCTACGAGGAGCGGCCGCTGGTCTCCATCGACTTCCTGAATGACCCGCGCTCGGCGATTGTGGATGCGCCGTCCACGATGGTCATCGACGGGACGCAAGTCAAGATTCTGGCGTGGTACGACAACGAATGGGGCTACGTAAACCGCATGATCGAACTTACGCGGAAGGTGGCCTTTCAACTGCCGGCCCAATGACGAGCATCCGCAGCTACGCGTTGGTGACGGGAGCCTACTGGGGATTCACGATTACCGACGGGGCACTGCGCATGCTCGTGGTCCTGCACTTTTACAAGTTGGGCTACAGCAGCGTCTCGATCGCGTTCCTGTTCCTGTTCTATGAATTCTTCGGCATCGTAACCAATCTTTTCGGCGGATGGATCGCGGCGCGCTCGGGCGTGAGGGTCACGCTGTACGGCGGGTTGGTGTTGCAGATCCTCTCATTGCTGATGCTGGCGCTGCTCAATCCCCAGTGGTCCGAGTTGATCTCGGTGAGCTACGTGATGGCTGCACAAGCTCTATCGGGCATCGCGAAGGATCTGACCAAGATGAGCGCGAAGAGCGCCATCAAGGTGATCGTACCTGACCGCGCCGACGGCGCCCTATTCAAGTGGGTCGCGCGTCTTACCGGCTCCAAGAACGCTCTCAAGGGCGTGGGGTTCTTCGCGGGTGGAGCGTTGCTCTCGGTGCTCGGGTTCGTTGGCGCGCTGGTGGGAATGGCGGGGGCGCTGTTGCTGGTGCTCCTCGCTACGGCGGCTTCCTTGTCGGGCGACTTGGGCCGATCCAGGAAGAAGGTCAAATTCACCTCGCTCCTCTCGAAGAGCTCCGAGATCAATTGGCTTTCGGCGGCGCGTTTGTTCCTGTTCGCGGCGAGAGACGTTTGGTTTGTCGTCGGTTTGCCGGTGTTCCTCAGCCAGCTTGGCTGGTCGTTTTACGCCGTCGGTGCGTTCCTGGCGCTGTGGGTGATCGGTTACGGCTTCATTCAGGCGGGTGTTCCTGAAATTCTGCGCGCGCTCGGAAGGCGCGACAGCGTGGATGGCGTTGCGGCGCGGCAGTGGGCGTTCGTGCTCCTTCTGGTCCCCCTGGGCCTGGCCGGCGCGCTGCGGCTGGGCGTGGGCCCGGGGTTGGCGCTCATGGCGGGCCTGGGGGTGTTCGGGGTGATCTTCGCCATCAACTCGGCAGTGCATTCCTATTTGGTATTGGCCTACGCCGATGAAGACAGCGTCGCCCTAGATGTGGGCTTCTACTACATGGCCAACGCCGGCGGACGTCTGTTAGGCACGTTGCTCTCCGGGCTTGTTTTCCAATTCGCCGGATTTGAGGGTTGCCTGTGGGGGTCGGCGGCGCTGGTACTGCTTGCCGGCTGCTTGTCCCTGGGGCTGCCTCGAGGGCGGGGCGTTGCGCTCGCCCCCCACAGGGCAGTATAGGCGCGTCGGGAAAGAAAGCCGGCCTGGAGGCCGGCTCGCCGCCATGACTGGCTGCCCCACGGGCCGCGGCGGTCAAGAAGTCATTGTCTAGTGGTACAGGGCAGCAGAGCAGCCAGTGAGTGTTGTACGGCGGACCCCTGGTCCGCCGCAGCCTGCGAAGATTAGTCTAGAAGTTAAACCGCAAAGAAAGTTGGATCTGGCGCTGGGCGCCCAGACCGACGTCCTTGCTGACCGTCGCGTTCGCGATGCCGAAGGCGGAACCGGCCGCGGAGGATGTGAACGGCTGGCCGGGCTGGAGATTGCCGGCGGCGACGCCGAGGGCGTTCGAGAGAACCGCGGGCGGATTGTTGAAGTTCGTGTGATTGAACAGATTGTAGATCTCGGCTCGGAACTCGAAGCTCTGGCGCTCGCCGATGTCGAAGCGTTTGTGCAGCGTGAAATCGAATTGCCCCAGACCGGGCCCGTGCAGAGCGAAGCGGCCCAGGTTTCCGAACGTGCCGGGCTGCGGAATCGTAAAGGCAGCGGGGTTCAGGATGTATTTGGCGTCACCGGTATTCAAGAACGGATCCACACCGGCAACCACGCTGGGACGGCGGTTGTTCCGGAACGCACCGCCGTAGGGGTTGTTGATGATCGCAGTGGCCGTCTGTCCAGCCGGAACGTTGCTCAGGGCGTTCACATAGGTATTGGCACCGTTGATCTGCCAGATGATATCCGGACGTGAAAGTGTGACGTCCACGGGAAGACCGGTGCGGGCATTGACGACGCCGCCGACTTCCCACCCGCCCAGCGCGAAATTCGCGGCCTTACTGGCCGGCTTCCAGGGCAACGCGTACAGCACCGAGACGTTCACGCTGTGACGAACGTCGAAGGCGTTGTTGCCGTGATCCTGGGCGAAATTGAACGGGTTCTGCGTGGTCTGGGCTTCATTGGAACCGCCGGTGTCGCCGATGCTGTGGGCGTAGGTCCACTGGAGTCCCGCCGTGAGGCCTTTGGCGAAGCGCCGGTTCAAGGTCGTCTGGAGCGAATCATAATGATCCGTTCCGCCGCTGGTCTTGTAGTCGATCTGGGCGAATTGCGACCCGTACTGAAGGATCGGAGAACCGGTCGTCGGGTTTACGCCGACTAACCGGTTGGTCCAGGAACGCAGAAAGAGATTGCGGCCCTGGCTGCCTACATAGGCGACAGTCAGAATCGCATTGCCGGGTAACTGCTGCTGCACGGATGCGGTGTAGGACAGGATCTTCTCCGGGAGCGTGTACTCGTCCGGCGGGTAAGCACGCGGTTGATAGTTAGGGTGGTTGGTGGCCGTGAATCCGGCAAGAACCTGCGATGGGATGACGGGATACGCGATTCCGGTTCCGCTAAGGCTCGAGCTGGCGCGATCGGAGTCGATCGGCTGGACCTGGTCTTCGGTCTGGCCGGGGCCGTAATAGTAGCCGGCGCCGATACGAAACACGGTCTTGTTCTTGAACATCTCGGGCGCCCAGGTGAACGCCAGACGCGGCCCGAAGTTCGCTTTCGAGCTCTTGTACCACTGCGTTGTGTTGGGCATGATCTGCCCGGTGTTGGCGTTGAACAACACGAACAGATTCCGGTCTTCGGTCATGGGGTGGTAGTATTCGTAGCGCAGGCCATAGCTCATGGTGAAGTTCGGCCGGATCTTCCATTCATCCTGGGCATAGCCGACCACGTAGTATTGCTTCAGGAAACGGTTGCCGGTGGCGCCGCCGTTGAAGGGATCGGGCGCGCTGGTGTCGCCGAGCACCTGAATGCCGGTGGGCGTATTTGCGAGCAAGCCCGCAATGTTCGAGAACGTGTAGGTCGTGCCGCCGAGACGGTCCGTGTAGATGCGCACCGGGCGAAACTCGAACCCATACTTCATCGCATGATTCTGATGGATGACGCTCAGGCTGTCCACCACTGACATGGTGTACGTCGTATAGGGCTGGGAGCGCCCGTTCTGGGTGCTATTGCTGCGGATCAGGTTGCCGAGCGTGGACGCACCCGCGGAAGCGCCCTGGCCTCCGATGCCGGGGATCGCGACGCTGCCGGTGAAGCTGACCGCGAAGGCGCTGGTATCGACGCCCGCGATCGGTGGCGCAAAACCGGCGATGCGGGTCTTGGAACCGTTGAAGCCAAGCTTGGTCTCGTTGATCAGTGTTGGCGTGATGATCTGCTGCAGACCGAGCACCGCGTTTTGAGGAGTCGCCGTCACCAGCGAATAGCTTCCGCTCACGTCGAGAGGCTGCTGCAGGTATCCCTGATCGCGGTTATAGCGCAAATATGCGTTCAGCTTGTGGTTGATGTTGTAATCCAGCCGGGCGCTGCCGAAGTATTCGTCCTGAGCGTTGGCGGCTGACAGACGCGCCAGATCGAGGTCCGCGTTAGTGGTGGGAGTTCCCGTCGGATAGCCGGCCAGCAGCGGCGCAATCGAGGGAACCGCGCGCGCCCGAGCCGAGGCGCTGGGAACCGTCGCAACCAGATTCACGCCGGCGCGCTGCTTCAGCGTTTCATTCGCCACGAAAAAGAAAAGCTTGTCCTTGACGATCGGGCCGCCTACCGAACCACCGAACTGATTCAGGCGGAGCGCCGATTTGGTTGTTCCATCGAAGAAGTTGCGGGCGTCCAGAGCGTCATTGCGGAGATACTCAAACAGGCCGCCGTGGAAGGCGTTGCCGCCGGACTTGGTGACCACGCTGATCTGGCCGCCGGTGCCGGTGCCAAACTCCGCCGGGTAGTTGCTCGATTCGACGCGGAATTCGGCGACGGTTTCGAGGCTCGACTGAAGGCGAAAGCCGGTGGAGATTTCGCCGTTCAGGTTGCCGGGCGAAGCGTCGATCACGGAGCTGGCTTCGATGCCGTCGAAGCGTACGGCGTTCTGCTGATTGGCACGGCCGCTGAAACGAATATTGTCAAACGATCCACCGCCGGCGGTCTGCGCTCCCGGTGTCAGGAGATAGAGTTGCGACAACTGGCGGCCGTTGAGCGGCAAGGTCCCGACTTCCCGGGCGTTCACGTTGGCGCCAATCGAGGCGGAGCTGGTTTCGACCTGGCTCAACGCGCCGCTTTCGACGCTGATTTCCGTGGTGACGGCGGCCGGCTGGACGGTGATGTTCAGCGTGCGCTCCTGGCTGGCTGTCAACACGACCGTCTTAAACTCGGTAGGGCCAAGTCCGTTGGCCGTTGCGGTTACGGTATAGGGCGCGGCGGCCAAGCCGGTGACGATGTAATAGCCTTGCTCATTGGCTTTCACGACGCGCTCGGCATCGG
>JBGPHB010000210.1:0-7127 GCA_041484155.1 Bryobacteraceae bacterium | reverse complement strand
CCAGCACGTAGCACACTTCGAAATAGGTAGGGAGCAACGCGCCGGCACTCTCGATGGCCGCGCGCAGATGCCATTCATTGAGGAGCCAGCGGTCCCATCCGATCCAGGCGCGCTCCAGATGATGATCGTGCACGGCAGGCGTGAACCAGTTCATCTCGCGATAGGCGGCCAGCGTGAACGCCAGCGGCGCCAAGTCCCGCACTCGGGTGTGCGCCCGGCTGAGGCCCCACACGAGGGCCGCCACCACACCCGCCGCCAGCCACGCCTTCCAGGGATTGAAAAACCATGACGCGACCACCGCGACGTAGCTGAAGTACGCGATGAGCAACCACTCCGACGGGCGCATCAGTAAGACAGAATGCGATCTGCCTCGTTGACGATGTTTTCCACCTGCGGCAGGATTTCGGCTTCGAGCTGCGGATGATAACCAACCCAGGTGTCCAGCGCGGCCACGCGGCCGACCGGTGCATCGAGGGAACTGAACAGCTCGTTCGCGATGCGGGCGCAGATTTCGGCACCGTAACCCCAGGACAGGCAGTCCTCGTGAACCATCATCACGCGGGTGGTCTTCTCGACCGACGCCCGGATGGCATCCCAATCGTAGGGCGAAAGCGATCGCAGATCGATGACTTCGATGGTGGTGCCGGGCTTGCGCTGTTCGAGTTGCAGCGCCGCTTGCAGCGATTTCTGGACCAACGCGCCATAGGTGACGATCGTCAGATGCGAACCAGTCTTGGCGATCCTTGCCTTGCCAAACGGAATCGTGTACTCGGGACCGGGGTGTGGCGAACGGTTGTAAGTCTCGCGATACAGGCGCTTGTGCTCCAGGAACAGCACCGGATCGTCGGCTCGTATGGCGGTGCGCAGCAGACCGCAGGCGTCGAGCGCATTGGACGGGAACATGACGCGCAGACCGGGAATGTGGGTGAAGATCGATTCGCCACACTGGCTGTGATAAACCGCGCCGCCGTGGAGATATCCGCCGATCGGGACGCGTATCACCACGGGAGCGGAAAAGCCGTTGTTGGAGCGCCAGCGAAGGCTAGTCAACTCATCTCGAATCTGCATCATCGCGGGCCAAATGTAATCGAAAAACTGAATCTCAACCACCGGCTTCAGGCCGCGCGTCGCCATGCCGGTGGCGCGCCCTACAATGCTGGCTTCGGCGATGGGCGAGTTGAAGACCCGGTCGGAGCCGAAGGCAATTTGCAGACCCTGCGTAGCCGTAAACACGCCGCCCTTACCCTTCACCTCGGTCAGGCACGACTCGCGGCTGGCATCGGCCACGTCCTCTCCGAAGACGATGATGCGCTCATTCCGGCGCATTTCTTCGTGCAGGGTCATGTTAATCGTGTCCACCATGGTGCGCGGGTCGCCGGAGAACTCCGGCATAGCTTCGAAGGCGGCGGACGTGGGATCCACTCGTTCCGAGTACAGGTATTGAAGCGCGGAACCGGGCCGCGGCGGTGAAGCCTTGAGGGCGTGCTGAGTCGCTCTCTCGACTTCGAGATCGATGTCGTGCGTGATGAACTCCAGGGCGTGCCGGTCCAGAATGCCTTCATTCACCAGCCATTGAGGGAAGGTCACGATGGGATCGCGGCGAGCCTCCTCGTCGCGCTCGGCCTTGGTTTTGTAGGATTTTTCGTCCTCGGAGAGCGAATGTGAATAGGGCCGGATGCAATGGGCGTGGACGAACACCGGCGACTGCTCCCGGCGGCAATATCCGACGGCCGCCGCCATCGTCGCGTGCGACTCGGAGAAGTCGGTGCCGTCGCACCGGAAGAGTTTCAGATGCGGGAAGCCCGCGACGAGTTTGGAGATGTCGCCACCGGCGGTCTGGTATTCGACTGGCACCGAGATCGCGTAGCCGTTGTCTTCGATCAAATAGACGATCGCCAGACGTTCAAGGCAGGCGATGTTCAGCGACTCCCAGAATTCGCCTTCGCTGGTGGCGCCCTCACCGGAAGTGACCAGGGTAACGGCGTCGGAGGCGGGATCCAGGCGGCGCGTGGCGTCGGCGCAGCCCACGGCTTGCAGAAACTGGGTGCCGGTGGGCGAAGAGCCCGTGACGATATGGAGGCTCGGCGAACTCCAGTGGGAGGGCATCTGGCGGCCCCCTGACGCGGGGTCGGATTCGGCTCCAACGGCCTGGAGCAGCATCTCCTCCGCCGTCACGCCCAGGGCGAGAGCCAGCGCGCGGTCGCGATAGTAGGGGTAAAACCAATCGTGCCCGGGACGCAGAACCAGGCCCGCCGCGGTTTCAATGGCTTCATGTCCGGCGCCGCTGATTTGGAAGAAAATACGGTTCTGGCGCTTGAGCAGGATTTCCCGGTCGTCCAGGCGCCGGGAGAGGTACATGATTCGAAATGCCCGGATCAAATCCTCATGCCCAAGCCTGGCTGGAAGGCCACTCAGATCGGGGCTGGTGGTGGTGCCGGTTAGCATTGACCCAACTTAAAGTGTATCAATGCTCGCAGTGAATCGATGGGAACGGGGGGAAAGGGGGCTCTTGAAGTTGATAGAATGTGGTTTCCAGGCTGAAGGAGAATCACAGGGAGAACATGGCGGTCACTGTTGCGGGTCTTGAAGGAATTGTCGCGGCTGAGTCGCGCATTTGTTACATCGACGGCGAAGCCGGCATTCTGAGCTATCAGGGATTCAATATCCACACGCTCGCTGAGAAGGCGACGTTTGAGGAGGTCATCTATCTGCTTTGGCAGGGGCGGCTGCCAAAGCAGGACGAGCTGGATGAGTTGAAGGCGGCGCTGGTTGCCAACCGTGCGATCCCGCCCGAAGTGACGGCGTTCCTGAAAAGCGTTTCCAAGTCGCCGCCGATGGATGTGCTGCGGACGGCGGTTTCGATGCTGTCGTTGTACGATCCCATTGCGCGCGACCATTCGCCCGACGCGAACGCAAAAAAAGCCGTAAAGCTGATGGCTCAGACGGCGACCATTGTCACCAGTTTCGATCGGTTGCGCACCGGCAAGGACATGGTGGAAGGCGACCCGAAGCTGGGTCTGGCCGCTAACTTCCTCTACACTCTGACCGGCAAGCGACCGGACGAGGTGCTGGAAAGGGCATTTGACGTCGCCCTCACGCTGCATGCCGATCATGAGTTGAATGCATCGACGTTCGCCGCGCGGGTAGTCGCGGCAACGCTGTCGGATATCTATTCGGCCGCGACCGCCGGGATCGCCGCGCTGAAGGGTCCTCTGCATGGCGGCGCGAACGAGGACGTCATCAAAATGCTGCTGGAAGCGGGTACGGCCGACAAGGCCATCGAGCACGTGAAGTACATGCTGGCGAACAAGCTCAAGGTGCCGGGTTTCGGGCATCGTGTGTACCACACGGTGGACCCGCGGGCCACGCACTTGAAGGCGCTCTCCGAGGAGATTGGCAATCGCACGGGCCATCTGGACCTCTACCAGACGTCGAAGCTGATTGAGCAGACCATGAAGGAGACCAAGAACCTGAATGCGAACGTCGACTTTTACTCGGCGTCGACGTACTATTCGTTGGGGATTCCGATCGACCTGTTTACTCCGATCTTCGCCGTGAGCCGGATGTCGGGCTGGACGGCTCACGTTCTGGAGCAGTATCACAACAATCGGCTGATTCGGCCGCGGGCCGACTACACCGGAGCCACGGTGGGGCAACCGTGGGTCGACATCGCGGATCGTTAGGGCTCACAGGCTGAATGCCTGTGCTACAAATGTACGATCTCTCCTTTTTCCGAAACAATCTGGATGCCGTAGCCAAGCGGCTCGCCGATCGCGGGTTTGCGCTGGATGTGGAAGAGTTCCGTAAGCTTGACGGCCAACGCCGGGCGGCGGTCACGGAATCCGAGCAGCTCAAGGCGCAGCGCAATTCCGAGACGCAGGAGATCGCCAGACTCCGCAAGGCGGGCGAGGACACGGCGGCGCGACAGCAGAAGGTCCGCGAGATGGGGGAGCGAATTACGACGCTCGATCAGCAGGCCAGCGCGTCCGACGAAGCGTTTCGCCAAATGATGGCGGGCCTGCCGAATACTCCTCACGAATCGGTTCCCACCGGGAAGAGCGCGGACGATAACGTCGAGGTGCGGCGGTGGGGGACGCCCCCCGCATTTTCGTTCGAGCCGAAGGCGCATTGGGATTTAGGGCCGGAGCTGGGGATTCTCGATTTTGAACGGGCGGCGAAAATCACCGGAGCGCGTTTCGCCGTGTACTGGGGGCTAGGGGCGAAACTCGAGCGTGCGTTGATCAACTTCATGCTGGACGTACACACGCGCGAGCATGGCTATACAGAAGTGTTGCCGCCGTTCATGATCAACTCCGCGAGTTTATACGGTACTGGCCAGTTGCCGAAGTTCGAAGCGGATTTGTTCAAGATCCAGGGCACCGATTACTATCTGGCTCCGACGGCGGAAGTGCCCGTGACCAACTTGTATCGTGACGAGACGCTGGACCTCGACAAGCTCCCCATCAAGCTGTGCGCGTATACGCCGTGTTTCCGCAGCGAGGCGGGATCCTACGGGCGTGACGTGCGGGGCATCATTCGGCAGCATCAGTTCCAGAAAGTGGAGCTGGTGAAGTTCGCGCGTCCGGAATCGAGCTATGACGAGCTGGAGACGCTAACGCGGGACGCGGAGGATATCCTGCAACGGCTTGGCCTACCGTATCGCACAGTGGTACTGTGTACCGCCGATGTGGGGGCAGCCTCCGCCAAAACCTACGACATCGAGGTGTGGCTTCCGGGGCAGAACGGTTACAAGGAAATCTCTTCGTGCTCGAATTTCGAGGCGTATCAAGCGCGGCGCGCATCGATTCGCGCGAAATCGGGCAAGGGCAAGGCCGAGTACGTCCACACCCTGAACGGGAGCGGACTGGCGGTTGGACGGACATGGCTCGCGATCGTGGAAAACTTCCAGCAAGCCGACGGCAGCGTCGTGGTGCCGGAGGCTCTGCGACCGTACTTGGGCGTGGAAGTGATAAAAGCGGGAAGTGGGAAAGCGGGAAGTGGGTAGTGGGGAGTGGGAAGTCGGCGACTTTACCGCGGTCGCCGTCTTACCCACTCCCCACTTCCCACTCCCCACTACCCGCTTTTCCCCTTGAAAATCTATCGCTTCCCATACTGGAAACCCACGCGCGCAAACCCCGGTCGCTATCCTGAGACCGCTGGGAGGCACGTGGGATGCTCAGTTTCAGACGGGGGGCGGTGCTGTGGCTCGTGGCCGCGGCCATGGCGGCAGGGCAGCCTGCTCTGACGACGATCCAGGATACTCTCTACCGCGCCGACGGTACGCGCTACACGGGGACGATTTTCATCAACTGGAACAGTTTCCAGGGCGGTGACAACTCGAACATTCCGACGGCTAACCTGACGCTGCCAATCGTCAACGGAGTCCTGAGAGTGAGACTGGTGCCGACGACGACCGCTTCGGCCGGCGCCCAGTACAACGTGACTTACAATAACCGCGGCGTAAACCAGTTCACCGAAGTCTGGGCGGTGCCGCCGAGCACGGTAACGTTGCGCGTGCGCGACGTTCGCCTGTCGTCGGGTACCGTGGTGGGTCCACCGGCGGTGATCACGGCGGTACAGATCCCGGACGTGGTGGGTCTATCCAACGAACTAGCGCTTCGGCCGATGGAGGGCATAGGATTCGCGATCGGGCGCGCGGCGATCATCAACCCGTCGGGGCAGATCGATGGGGCTTCCGGCAATCTGGGAGACTGCGTGCGGGTAGATGGAAGCTCGGGGCCCTGTGGATCGGGAGGAGGGGTACTTCCGTCGTTCTCGGATGGAGAAATCCCGGGCGGCCCGGTGAATGGGTCGAACACGATCTTTACATTGACGTTCGCGCCATCTCCCGCTGCTTCCCTGGAGACGTACCGGAACGGACTATTGATGAAGCAGGGCTTCGACTACAACATTATCGGGAACACCATCACCTTTTTCCTGGCGTCTACGCCGCAGACCGGCGACCTGCTGATGGCCAACTATCGCTACGCCAACCCGAACAACCCACTCGGTACACTGACGCCGGCCCAAGTGATTTGCAGCGGCTCCGGCACAACCACCTCCGCGACGACGCTTACGCAGTTGGGGAGCTGTACGATACCAGCAGGGCTGCTCGGTACGGGGGACCGGATCGCGGTGGAGTACCAGTTCTCGCATTCCGGGTCATCCGCGGGATTTACCGGAGCAGTTTTGTGGGGCGGGGCGACCGTATTTTCAAGGGGAAGTGTCGCGGCCGAGACCGCGGTGGCCGGACACATGAATTTCGGTATCGGAGTGGGAACGCAATCTTGGGACTCGGAGAGCTGGGGAAACAGCCTCAGTTTGGCGAACACAGTGGGCTCCGCAAGCGCGGACACGACTCTGAGTCTGACGATTTCCTTCCGAGGGCAAATGGCGGGAGCGACCAGCGATGGTGTCGCGCTAAGCAATTTCACCGTGCTCCGGTACCCGGCACAGACTAGTCCCTAGGGGATAATGCTGCGAAGCTGCTGCGTAACTCAGTCTAATGCCGATGATTAGGGGTTTTCATCGGTGCTTGCTACGGTCAAATAGTGCTTGTCTCCTTGCGGGATTTCCGGCAAGATGGATAACAGAAGTGAGATCGGCGACACAAGGAATTACGACGATGGCGAGACGGTTCTTAGCGACGCAAAGGCTTTGGACAGACGTTAGCGGGCAAGACATGATTGAGTATGCTCTGCTCGCGGCTGCCGTAGCCGTGATCGTGTATGGTTTCCTGCCGCAGGCGCTCATGCCGTCGGTCAGCACGATCTTCTCAAAAGTGATTTCCGGCTTCAGCGCGAGCTAACGCTCGCCTGGCCCGGCCACACTCCGCAAATTCGCGACCAGCCCTGCCCGGTAGGGCGGGGTTTACGCGCTGCTAACGCCCGCCCTCCGCCTACTTGCTACCATATTTCTTTCTCATGCTTAGGTTCGAAACAGCAGGCGAGTCGCACGGGGAGTGTCTAGTGGCGACGCTGGTGGGGCTGCCGGCGGGGGTCCCCGTCTCGATGGAGGCGATGGACCGCGAGTTGTGGAGGCGGCAGCAAGGGTACGGGCGTGGCGGAAGGATGAAGATCGAGACCGACCGCGCACAGCTCGTCTCCGGAGTACGACACTCGCAGACT
>JBGPHB010000209.1:0-7134 GCA_041484155.1 Bryobacteraceae bacterium | reverse complement strand
GGGCCCCCCCCCCGGTGGCTTTTTTTTTTTAAAACCCCCGGGGGCGGGGCGCCCCCCCCCCCCCAAAGCCTGGCTCCCCCACGGTACAATCAAGACCTCCTCATGTCTACGGCGTTCCGAAAAGTTCTGATTGCCAACCGCGGGGAGATCGCGGTGCGCATCGTACGGGCGCTGCGGGAGGCGGGGATTGCTAGTGTGGCCGTGTACTCGGATGCCGACCGCGCCTCGCTCGCCGTGCGGATGGCGGATGAGGCCGCTTACCTGGGCCCTTCACTGTCCTCGGAGAGTTACCTGTGCATCGACAAGATCATCGACGCCGCCCGCCGGCATGGAGCCGAGGCGATCCATCCAGGCTATGGGTTTTTGAGCGAGAATGCCGAATTTGCCGAGGCTTGCGGCGGCGCCGGTATCGTCTTTATTGGCCCGCCCGCGGCCGCCATCCGAAAGATGGGCTCCAAGACCTCGGCGCGCCAAGTCGCGATCGCCGCCGGGGCGCCTGTGGTGCCCGGCACCGAGCAATCCATCCGAAAGATCGAGGACGCCAGGGAGACCGCCCGGCGGCTTGGCTATCCGGTGCTGCTCAAGGCCGCGGCCGGAGGAGGCGGCAAGGGCATGCGAAGAGTGGATCGCGAGCAGGATCTGGAAGCCGCGATCCGCGATGCCGCGAGCGAGGCGCTCCGCGCTTTCAATAATGACGAGGTCTATCTCGAAAAACTGATTCCCGAGCCGCGCCACATCGAAATCCAGGTTTTGGGCGACCATCACGGCCACATGATCCATCTGGGCGAGCGCGAGTGCTCCATCCAGCGGAGGCATCAGAAGGTGATCGAGGAATGCCCTTCCCCAGTCATGACCGCGGAGCTTCGATCGAGAATGGGTGAAGCAGCGCTGAAGATCGCCCGAGCCGCCGGGTACGCCAACGCCGGAACGATCGAGTTCCTGGTGGACCACGACAGGAATTTCTACTTTTTGGAAATGAACACCCGGCTCCAAGTGGAGCATCCCGTGACGGAGCTCGTGACCGGACTCGACTTGGTGCAGTGGCAGTTGCGGATCGCCGCGGGCGAGCCGCTGACCATCGGGCAGGAAGACGTAGCCTGGCGCGGCGCCGCGATCGAGTGCCGGATCTACGCCGAGGATCCCGATCACGAATTCCTTCCATCGCCGGGCACGATCACCTACCTCCATCAGCCGGCGGGTCCCGGCATTCGGCTTGATTCTGGCGTGTACGCCGGATGGACGGTGCCGCTCGAATACGACCCGCTGCTGGCCAAGCTCGCCGCATGGGCTCCCACGCGGGAAGCTGCTGTTCAGCGCATGCGCCGCGCGCTCCGTGAATTCGCCATCGAAGGGATCCAAACCAATACCGCGTTCTTCGAGGAAATCCTGGCCGACGAGGCCTTCCTGGCCGGGAAGCTCTCCACGGCGTTCCTGGAACAGTACATTCGGTCACGAAGCGCGAGATCCGAGCCCGATTCCGAAACGCAAGCCGTGGCTACCCTGGTTGCAGCCCTTCACTTGTCGAAGTCTGCGAGCGCTCCGCAGGTCGCGCGCAACGCGTGGCTTACGTCGGGCCGCGAGGAGATTTTGCGTTGAGGTTCGAAGCGGTGGTCAACGGGCATTCAGCCTGGCTGACGCTGGAGGGTAGGCGCTTCCGGTATGAGCAGGAGGGCGCGAAACCCGTTGAGGGCGATTTCTCGGCGCAGCGGCTTGATGCTGGCGCGTATTCGGTGCTGATCGAGGGCCGCGGATACGAGGTTATCGCCGGCTCGGGTAGTGCAATCCGAGTGAACGGGCGCCGGCTTTCCATCGAGGTTTTCGATCCGCGCGGCATGCGCGCGCGGAGGGGCTCGGGCGCAGACGTTGGGCGTCAGAACATCGTCTCGCCGATGCCCGGGAAAGTGGTGCGCCTGCTGGTGAAGCCGGGCGACTCGGTCGCAGCCGGACAGGGCCTCATTGTGGTGGAGGCGATGAAGATGCAAAATGAGATGAAGTCGCCCAAGGCGGGTCGCGTGGCCGAAGTGAGAACCAAGCCCGATGCGACCGTCGCGGCCGGCGAAGTGCTGGTGGTGATCGCGTAACGCAGGCCCTGGCCTGCATTTTTTGAGGACAAGCAATGGCTGACGCAAACTGCCCCATCTGCGGCGGAACCGGTTTCAAAATTATCGAGCGAGCCGGCCTGTCCGGCGCCGCGCCGTGCGCTTGCGCGTCCTCGAACCGGACCCGGGATCTCAGAGAGAACGCAAATATCCCTCCTAAATACGAACACGCGTCTCTCGAAAGTTTCAGGCTGCCGCACGATAACCCGACAGCAAGCGCCGGCCTCGGCACGGCGTTGCTTCAGGTGCGCAGTTTTGTGCGCGAATATCCGGCTACGGATCGGCCCGGCTTGCTGTTGGTCGGCGATCCGGGGGCGGGAAAGACTCATTTGGCGATCGGCGTCATGAAAGCGCTGCTCGCCAAGGGCCACGAATGTGTATTCTTCGACTATCAGACTCTGATCGAACGCATTCGCGCGAGTTGGGACGCCGGATCCGGCGCCGGCGACCGCGAGGCGTACCGCCGGGCTCTGGAAGCCGAAGTACTCGTGTTGGACGACCTTGGTGCACACCGTGTCGTCGAGTGGGTGCAGGACACGATCGAGTCGATCATCACTCATCGCTACAACAACGGCCTGACCCTGATTGCGACCACTAATCTTCCCGATCCGGATGTCACGGGTAACATTCAAGACCCTAAGACTAGCGGTAACATCATTATTCTCAAGAAGACTCTTGCGGAGTGGATCGGGATGCGTGCAAGGTCGCGCCTGTTCGAGATGTGCCGCGTGATCCGGATGCCGGCAGTCCAGGACTTTCGCGTTCAGCACGGCAAAGTCGTTAAGATTTAGGTATGCGGATCCTGGTGGTCGAGGACGAAAAACGGATCGCCGACTTTTTGTCGCGCGGTCTGGAAAGCGCCGGCTACGCCCTGGACGTGGCCCACGACGGCGCCCGGGCCATCGACATGGTCCACTCCACCGAGTACGACCTGGTAATCCTCGATCTGGGTCTTCCCGACATGGATGGCCTCACCGTGCTGCAAAAGATCCGCAATCGGAAGGTCAGCCCGCCAGTGCTGATTCTGAGCGCGCGCGACGCGGTAGACGATCGCGTGAAAGGCCTGGAAGGCGGGGCCGACGATTACCTGGTGAAGCCTTTCGCTTTCGTCGAGCTGCTGGCGCGAGTGCGAGTGCTGCTGCGGCGGGGCCAGCCAACGCCGGAGCGGTTGCAGGTGGGCGACCTAACCCTCGACTGCATCCGGCGCAAGGTGACGCGCGCCAGTGAAAACCTGGAGCTGGCGCCCAAGGAGTTCAGCATCCTGGAATACCTGATGCGCAATCGCGGCCGGCCGCTCAGCCGCACCATGATCGTCGAGCATGTTTGGGACATGGACTACGACGGCCTCACCAACATCGTTGACGTCTACATTCGCCACTTGCGCAGCAAGATCGACGACAAATGGCCGGTGAAGATGATCCAGACCGTGCGCGGCATCGGTTACATGCTGGACGTTCCAGAGAAGGCGGCGGAGAGGATCGGCTAAGAGCGCGCTTCATGGCGAGGTTCACGCGAGTCTTCGGAGTTCCCAAGCTGCGCGTGGATTTCGTGCGCGGTCTGCGGTTTCGCCTCACGCTGAGCTACGTCTTTTTCTTCACCGTACTGCTGGTGGTGATCGGTCTGATTTTCCGGAAAAACATCCAGAGTGAAATGGACGGCGACGTGCGCACCGCGCTCGAGGAAGAATGGGGAGCGGCGAAGGCTTATCTGCGGATCGAGAATCAGCGTCCGTTCTGGTTCGCGGACCCGAGCGATCCCGAAGAAGCCTACATCGTCACGCGGCTCGAGCACGTATATCTGGTCACGGACGCAAATGGCGAGGTGCTGGATCTGTCGGAGACCTATGCCTCCATCGGTATCGACTCTCGTGTGGAAGTCGCCCGGATTCTGCGCTTGCCCCAGCCAGAGGTGCACACGCGTTGGGCCAAGGATGGCGTGCCGTACCTCATCAAAGCCGGTTCGGTCCCCGACGATAAAGGGCGCCCGTACTTCTTTGCAATCGGGCGGTCCCTGGAGGCCAGCCACCAAACGGTGCAAAGGCTCACGGAGAACTATTTCATCCTGTCCTCCGGCATGATCGCTTTGTCCTGCTTCCTGGGCTGGGTTCTGGCGGGGCGCGCGATCCGGCCGGTGGATTCCGTGGCGCAGACGGCCCAGAACATCACGGGCTCCAATCTCTCGCTTCAGATCCCCTTGCGCGGCGCAGGCGACGAGCTCGACCACCTGATCGACAGCTTCAACCGGATGACTGCACGCCTGAACCTGTCCTTCGAGCAGATCCGCCGCTTTTCGACGGATGTCTCGCACGAATTGCGGACGCCACTCACGGCGATCCGCGGCCAGCTCGAGGTGGCGCTGTTCACCGCGGAAACTCCGGAACAGTACCGGGATGCAATTGTTAACGCGCTCGAGGACGTGCAGCAACTATCCAGCATCGTGCGCGCGCTGCTGCTGCTCTCGCAAGCTGAATCCGGACAACTGGTCCTGCAAAAGACTCCGCTCGATCTGGCCAAGGTGGCCACGGACATCGTCGATCAGTTCCAGATTCCGGCCGAGGAGAAGGGGATCCAACTCTCGGCCACGATTGAGGCCGGCGCGCTCATTTCCGGCGACCGTACGCAAATGGAGCGCCTGATCTCGAATCTGCTGTCGAACGCGATCAAGTACACCCCGGACAGCGGCGCGGTGGACGTGCGCGTGGGTCTGGACGACTCGCCCGGATGGGCACGGATCGTTGTCAGGGACACCGGCGTGGGAATCCCCGCCGAGAATCTGCCGCATATCTTCGATCGCTTCTATCGCGTGCGGAATGCGCAGACCAATCTGGCGCAGGGGCTCGGGCTGGGGCTTAGTTTCGTCGCCTGGATCGTGGAGGCGCACGGCGGACGCATCGATGTGTCCAGCACGGTGGACGAAGGCACCCGGTTCACCGTCCTGTTGCCCCTGCGTTCGCCCACCCTCGAGTCCGCCGAGCCGGAGCACAGCGCGACAGTTCAGCCACTGGCTTGATTCGGGGCCGAAACCCCGCCCTGACGGGCGGGGCTTGTCGTGCATCCGCAACACCCAGGCAAGCCCTGCCCGTCAGGGCGGGGTTCTGTTCGGAAATGTAGAAACTCCAAGCCCCGCCCGTTAGGGCGGGGTTCTGTTCGGAAATGTAGAAACTCCAAGCCCCGCCCGTTAGGGCGGGGTTTCGCCGGGTCTAGAACGCGGCGAGCTGGTCATAGTCGATATTGCCCCCAGAGAGCACGATGCCCACGCGGCTCAGACCGCCTGGCAGCTTCTTGAACAGCGCCGGCGCTGCGGATACCGCGCCGCTAGGCTCCACCAGAATCTTCATCCGCATCAGCAGGAACTTCACGGTCGCGCGGATTTCGTCGTCTGTGACGAGCACGATTTGTTCCACGTGCCGGCGAATGATGGGAAAGGCAAGCTCGCCGGGAACGGTGGTGCGCAACCCGTCGGCGATGGTCTGAGCCGGTGGAGTCTCGACGCGCTTGCCCACGGCGAGAGAAAGATAAGCATCGTTGGCTTCCGCCGGCTCCACGCCAAAAATGCGGATTTGCGGCCGCAGATGCCGGGCCGCGATCGAGCAACCCGCGATCAATCCGCCACCGCCAATGCACACCACCAGCGCATCCAGATCCGGCACTTCTTCGAGCAGCTCTTTGGCCACGGTGCCTTGCCCGGCGATGGTCCAGGGATGATCGAACGGAGGAACGATGGCGGCGCCGGTATCCGACGCGATCTTTGCCGCGATGGCACAGCGGTCCTCCGTGAAGCGGTTATAGGTGACGATACGCGCTCCCTGCGCCCGCGTCGCTTCCATCTTGGCGCGCGGCGCGTCCTCCGGGATCACCAGCGTGGCCGAAGCCCCCACCGCGCGCGCCGCGATGGCCACTGCCTGCGCGTGGTTGCCCGACGAGTAGGCCACCACTCCGCGTGCCAACTGATCTTTCGGAATCGAAAAAATGAAGTTCGAAGCCCCGCGGATCTTGAACGCTCCACCCTTTTGAAAGTTCTCGCACTTAAAGAATGCCGTGATGCCGGCCTGGGCATCGAAGCTGCGAGACGTCATCACCGGCGTGCGCTGTGCGATGGGCTGAATGCGTTCCGCCGCCCGGCATATGTCCTCAAACCTGACTTCAGTATCCGGCATGCTTGTCGACTACGTTGCGGAGGGGCTCGCCTTTGATGAACCGGCCGAAATTGTCGATAAAAAACTCGAAGGCGCGTTCCAGCCAGCCGGGCGTGTGGTCGGCGCAATGCGGCGAAAGCAGCACGTTCTCGAGCCGGTAGAAGGGATGACCCGGAGGCAAAGGCTCCGTTTCGAAAACGTCCAGCGCCGCGCCGCGGATCCGGCCTGATTCCAGCGCGTGTACGAGCGCCGCTTCCTGAATCACCGGACCGCGGCCGACGTTGATGATCACCGCCGACGATTTCATCGCCGAGAACTGTGAGACGCCGATCAGCCCGTGTGTTTCCCGCGTGAGCGGCGCGGCAGCGGCAACGTAATCGCTCTCCGCAAGCATCTCATTGAGCTGGGCCGGCGAGTAGGTTGCATCCAGCAGCGGGTCGGCGGAAAGGGCCGGTTTCCGCCGCACCGCTACGATGCGCATGCCGAAAGGCCGGGCGCGCTCCGCGGCGGCTCGCCCGATTTCCCCGTACCCGACGATGCCCAAGGTATGGCCGTGCAGTTCATCGTGATCGAACGACTCCCACCGCTGGGCCTGCTGATCGCGCAGAAGGCGTCGATGCTCGTAGGCGAAGTGCAGCATCGCCGAGATTACCCACTCGCCCAGCGGACGCCGAAATACGCCGCGGCCGTTGGTCAAAGGCACGGGGCTTTTGACAATCTCCGGCGAAAGCACTCGGTCGACGCCGGCCGAGATGGAATGGACCCAGCGAACGCGGGTCGCATAGGGAAACACATCGGTCAGCAGCTTCGCGTCCTTGAAATGAGCCAGGATCACGTCTGCCTCCGGCGCGGCCTCGCGCAGCCGCGCTGGATTGTTGCTCACGACAATACGCGTTTCGG
>JBGPHB010000208.1:0-7135 GCA_041484155.1 Bryobacteraceae bacterium | reverse complement strand
GTGGTCGTGGACGCACACTCGAAGCCGTCCGCGGCGGCTTCCCTGATTGCGCAGATCAAAAAAGAAGTGACGACCAAGCCGGTCCGCTACCTGGTGAACAGCCATTTCCACTGGGACCATACACAAGGCGACGCGGCTTACAAGACGGGCGGCGCGAAACTGGACATCATCGCGAGCGACGTGACGAAGCAGCTCATGGCCCAGCTTTCGCGCGACCGGTTGAAGGAATCGCTTGACGGCGTTGCCCGGCAGGTGGATGATCTGCAAGCCCGCTTGGCGAAGACAACCTCGGCGGCCGACCGCGAGCGGTACCGGGAGCTGGTCCGGCAACTTGAGGCCTACCGGACCGAGATGCAGAGCTACCCGCTGGAGCTGCCCACCATCACGTTCGCGAAAACGCATGTGATTCAGGACCCGGCGGGTGACCTCCACGTCGAGTTCCGCGGCCGCGCCCACACTGCGGGCGACATCGTTGTGGTTTCACCGCAGAAACGTGTGGTCGCCTCGGGCGATATGATCAGCGGCTTTCTGCCGAACATGAACGACGGCTATCCGAAGCCGTGGCCCGCCACCATCAATTCGGTCGGGCAATTGGCTTTCGATCAGATCATCCCGGGGCACGGGCCGGTCCACCACAACCGCGAACGTATGGGACAGTTGCGGAACTATATCGAGGAACTGATCCCGCGCGTGGAGGACGGGAAGAAAGCCGGCAAGCCACTGGCTGAGCTGCAGAAGGCGATTACGGTCGCGTCCGTCAAAATTCTGCAGTCGAACGGGTACGCCAACTACGTAACGGACAACCTGGCGAAGTTCACGGTGTACGTTGGGCAGAAGACGGCGCTGGAGGACCGGCTGGCTGGAAACATCGAGGCCGTGTACAAGAACCTGGACCGGGTCTGAAAAAACTGGGGACACTGCTGGTGTTGTTGACAGCGGAAAATGTGGTGGACGCTTGCCCGCAATGTCCCCAGTTTTTGTGACAATGGAAAGATGAAGATGCTTCGTTGGATCGTCTCGATCAGTCTGATTGGCCTGGCCCATGCCGCCGACAGCAAGACCGACGGAAAGAACGTGCTGGTTGGCAAGGACGCCTTCGCCGACTCGAAATCGCTGAAGCCTGGCCGGGCTCGAAAGATCAGCCCTAACGATCTGCCCCAGCCTGTGAGCCCAACTCCGAGCCGCGCCACGGTGGTTCCCCGCCCCGAGAATGAGTGGCCGCAGGCCCCCGCCGGCTTCAAGGTCGAGCTGTATGTTTCGAGCGGGCTTGCTCAACCGCGGCAGATCCGCACGGCTCCTAACGGAGACTTCTTTGTTGCCGACAGCAGCGCTGGCGAGATCAAACTGTTTCGCGGCATCACTAAGGATGGCAAGCCGGAACAGACCTCGGTTTTCGCCACGGGCCTGAACCGGCCGTTCGGGATCGCTTTCTATCCCGCCGGAGCCAATCCTCAATGGATTTACGTCGGCAACACCAACTCCGTGGTGCGGTTTCCTTATAAGAGCGGAGACCTGAAGGCCAGCGGGGCGCCGGAGACGCTGGTCTCGGACGTCCCGAGCGGAGGAGGCCACTGGACGCGGGATGTGGTTTTTTCGAAGGACGGCAAGAGCCTGCTCCTCGCGGTCGGCTCGGCGTCCAACATAGATGATCCCGATTCGCATCCGACCGAGTTTCATCGCGCCAACATTCTGGAATACACGCCCGAGGGAAAGTTCGTGGGCGTCTACGCCTCCGGCATCCGGAATCCCGTCGGGTTGGGCATCAATCCTGAGACCGGCGAGCTGTGGACTTCAGTCAACGAGCGCGACAACCTGGGAGATAACCTGGTGCCCGACTATGTGACCCATGTACAGCGCGGCGGCTTCTATGGCTGGCCCTACTATTACATCGGTGGGAACGCGGACTCGCGCCTCAACGCCGCGCATCCCGAGTTGCAGAGCAAGGTAACGGTTCCCGATGTTCTTCTGCAACCGCACAACGCCTCACTGGGGCTCACCTTTTACGATGGTAAGCAGTTTCCGGAAGAGTATCGCGGCGACTTGTTCGCCGCCGAGCACGGGTCGTGGAATCGGTCGGTGCGAGCGGGCCACGAAGTGATCCGGGTTCCCTTGGAGAAGGGCAAAGCCAGCGGTCAATACGAAGACTTCCTGACCGGATTCGTAACGGCCGACGGACAGGTCTGGGGCAGACCGGTCGGCGTCGCAGTGGCGAAGGATGGATCGGTTCTGGTCACTGACGACGGATCGAAGTCGATCTGGAGAGTCAGCTACACGGGTAAATAGGCACTTCGGACGTCTCTGACAGGCACCCAGGTGGGTAAGCCAACCCGCCGAACCCCGCCCTAACGGGTGGGGCCTGGAGTCTCTACATTTCTCAACTGAACCCCGACCTGACGGGCAGGGCTTGCGGGGTATTGTAAACGTACGACAAAACCCCGCCCTAACGGGCGGGGCTTTCCGCCGTGGTTGATGAATGCCGTGTACGGGCGCAAACCCGCTAAAGCCCCGCCCGTCAGGGCGGGGTTCAGTTGAGAAATGTAGAAACTCCAGTCCCCGCCCGTTAGGGCGGGGTTCTGTTTCAGAAAATGTGGAGACTCCAGAGGCGGGTAAGCCAACCCGCCACAGGATGCATCCTGCCCCACGTTTGGCAACTACGGTACGATGTGGCTGTGGTGCAGAGCGGGCGCGGCCTTGTGGCCGAGATTATCGACGCCGCGACGCAGCTCAATCCAGGCGATAATATGTCGCCGGGCGTCTTGGCGGCGATGGACAGGCACCTTCGCGAACGTCGTGTGCATCGATCCGCGGAAACAGGCGCTGGCGGAAGTACTCTGCTGTTCTCGCACCTAAGTCCACACCACACTGTGTTCGCCATCGAAGGCGAAAACAAGATCATCAGCCGAGTGCGGTCATCGCTGTTGCTTCGGAAAGAGGCCGCGGAGTTTATCGAGGGACCGACACAGAAAACCTTGCCTGCGTATGGGTTCGACGGGCCGCTTGAGGCGGTTCTGATCGATGGTCCTCACGCGTTTCCGTTTCCACAGCTCGAGTATTTCTACTTTTACCCGCATCTGGCGGTGGATGGGCTTCTGATTCTCGATGACATCCACATCCGATCGATTCATGAGCTGTTTCTGTTCCTTTGCGCCGATGAAATGTTCGAGCTGGTTGAGGTGGTGGAGCGGACGGCGTTTTTTCGGCGCACGGATGCACCGGTGTTCGATCCATTTGGCGACGGTTGGCGGCAACAGGCCTACAATCGCAAGCGGCTTTTTCGTTTTGTCGCGTGGGAGGCCCTGGCGGATCGGCTCCCGGCGTCGCTGAAGGGATACCTGCGGCAGTCGCGGGCCCTTGTCGGCGGGTCCTGGCGCGCGGTGCGGTATCAAGTCAGGATTGAAATGCCACGGCGCGATGCGGCAGTTGGTCCGACCGCCCTGGTTTGCGGACGAGCCGCACTGCCCGTAAACGCGCACCTGTGGCTGTTTGCAAGGCGATCGGATGATAGCGGTTGGTGGCCACAAGGCGGAGGGCCGGTTCCAGTATCCGGTGGCGAATGGCAGCAGACATGCCAATTCGGCGGGGCCGACGATGATGGAAGGATGTTTGAGATCGCGGCCATCGCAATAGACCTGCAGAGACACAACAGACTTCTTCGCTGGTTTACGGAAGGCACTGCATCCGGGATCTGGGCTGGTTTGAAGTTGCCGGAGCCGGTGCGGGGGTCGTCTTTGGCTTCGACGCGCGTCCTGCGGGCGCGAGCCTCGTGCTGATTCGCGACCGCTTCCTTCGGGCGATCACTGTTTTCGGCGTCGCTCTCTTTGGGATCACCGAGCTCCTTAGCGCCTTTCACCTGATCGCGCGCTTGCCGATGGTCGTGTGTTGGATCGTGGTGGTTTTGGTGTCCGTCGGATTTGCCCGGCGGCAACGCAGACCTGGCTCTCTGCGATTCGACCCTATTGTCGTCATCTGCGCCCTGGCGATCACGATCATCCTGGCGCTGACAGGAATCACGGCTGCGTTCAGTCCTCCAAACAGTGCCGACGCCATGGCTTATCACATGCCTCGCGTCGTGTATTGGGCTGAACAGTCGAGCGTTCGATTCTTTCCCACGCAGTACTTGAATCAGATCATGCTGCAGCCGCTTGCCGAATACATGATGCTCCATCTATTCGTCGTTTCCGGCGGCGATGGGCTGGTCAATTTCGTGCAGTGGTTCGCGTCGCTCGCGAGCATCGTCGGGGTTTCTTCGGTGGCGGGGCTGCTTGGCGCTCAGGCGCGCGGGCAAGCGCTGGCCGCGCTGTTTTGCGCCACGTTGCCGTCCGGCGTTCTGGCCAGCTCGGGAGCGAAGAACGACTACTGGATGGCGATGTGGCTCGTGGCAGCCGTTTACTTCACGGTGCGCTTTACGCGCGATGGCAGCAAAAAGGAGAGCTTGTTTGCCGGCGGAGCTTTAGGTTGTGCGCTACTCACCAAGGCGACAGCGTACCTGTTCGGCCCCTGTATCCTGGCCGCTATTTTCGTGGCGGAACGGAGAATCCCTCTGAAGCGGCGGGCTGCCGGCGCCGTAATCGCTCTCGCTTGTGCGCTGGCGATCAACGCTCCGCATTACGCGCGGAATTATGGCCTGAGCGGTTCGATCCTTGGGTTCGACTCGGCGCAGGGCGACGGCTACTACCGCTGGCGCAACGAAACATTCGGGTGGAGGCAGACGGTTTCTAACGTTTTGAGGAATGGGTCCGAGCAACTCGGGGCCAGGAGCGACGGTTGGAATCAGGGCGTCTACCGGTTCGTGACTTCGGTGCACCAGACACTGGCTATCGACGTCGACGATCCGGCAACTACTTTTCGCGGAGCCTTGTTTGGCCCGCCGAAAAATGCGAATCACGAAGCCGATGCACCCAATCGGTGGCATCTCATGCTTCTTCTTTTCAGTGGCTGTGTTCTGGCTTGGAAGAGAAGTCGCGGATTGCCGGTCTTCTACTTGCTTGGGCTCATTTGCGGCTTCCTGGTTTTCTGCGCGTATCTGAAGTGGCAGCTCTTCCTTGCGCGTCTTCTTCTTCCGCTCTTTGTCATTGGCGCGCCGCTCGTGGGCCTGGCCGTCAGCGAGCTCAAACTGTCGGGGCTCCTTCAGCTAGGGCTGTGCCTGTTTCTGATGGATAATGCCAGGCTCCCGGTGCTCGAGAACTGGGTTCGGCCATTGAGAGGACCCCACAGTGTGTTGCATCGCCCACGTGAGGCCCAGTACTTCGCGGACTTGACGCAGTGGGACAATGAGCCTTCCTATAGGAAGACGGCCGACTTGCTGGCAAGGACGAGTTGCCGCACAATCGGTATTGACATTTCGAACTTGCAACTTGAGTACCCGCTGATCGCGCTGCTGCGAGCAAGAAGCCCGTCGAGCGTGTTCCTCCATACGGGCGTAGAAAACCCGTCGGCACGCTATCGCCAAACCGTCGGGGCCGATCCCTGTGCTGTCGTCTGCCTGGACTGCGTCGGAGATGGCAGGCGCACGTCGTTGTATGGCGGCTTTCAAAGATCCGTTTCCGTCGACAAGTTTGTCGTCTTTCTGCGGGAGTAGTCCATTCGGGCGCAAAAGGCGTTATCGTGGAAAGTCCAAGGAGGATTTGATGCCAGACAAGGAATCTACTCCAGTTGCCCGGCGCAACTTTTTCAAAGCTGGCGCGGGATTGATGGCCAGCGCCGCATCGGGTGCGGCGCAGCAGACCTCGGATCGCGTGGTGCGCTCGCGAACGGACCCTAACCGCCGCATCCTCCTGCAAGGTGGCGTCGTGCTTAGCATGGACTCGAAGGTCGGCGACTTCGAGAAAGCCGACGTTCTAATCGAGGGCAACAAAATCGCCGCCGTGGGGCCGAACCTCGCGGCAGCGGCGCGATCCGCCGTGGTGGTCAACGCCACCGACAGGATCGTCATGCCCGGGTTTGTCGATACACACCACCATCAGTACGAAACGCTGCTGCGGAGTATTCTCGCCGATGGTTTGTTGGGAATCGGCCGGGACGACGGCTCCAAGACCTACGTCTCGGTGATTCAGGGCATCTTCACGCCCGTGTATTTGCCGGACGACGCGTACATTTCCGAACTGGTGGCGTCGGTCAACCAGATCAGCGCCGGCGTCACCACCACGGTAGACACGTCGCAGGTGTCGCTCTCGCCCGCGCACACCGACGCCTGCATCGCCGGCCTGAAGGAATCGGGGCGCAGGGCGCTGTTCGCTTATTCCGCGGGTGTGGGGCCGGCGAGCCAGTTCCCGCAGGACATCACCCGTCTGCGGAAGCAGTATTTTTCCTCCGCCGACCAGTTGCTTACCCTGGCGCTGAACACGGGACTCAATGCGGACCACTGGAAGCTCGCGCGTTCCCTGGGCGCTCCGATTGTCGCCCACTTCTTCAATAACGACTTGCAACCAATGAAGAGCCTGCTGGGTCCGGACAATGAATACATCCACTGCACCCAGCTCAACGAGGCCAACTGGAAAATGATCGCCGACAGCGGCGGGAAGGTTTCCATTGCGCCGGCCATCGAGATGCAGATGCGGCACGGGATGCCTCCGTTCCAGACGGCGCTCGATCACGGCATCCGCCCGAGTCTGAGCGTCGACGTCGAGTGCAACATGACTTCGGACATGTTCACGATCATGCGCACGGCCTTTACCTTGCAGCGCGCGCTGGTCAACGAGCGGGCGCTCGCCGGAGAAAAGAACCTGCCGCGCCTGCTTACGTCCAGGGACACGATCGAGATGGCCACCATCGAGGGCGCTAGAACCGCTCACCTGGATAGTAGGATTGGCACGCTCACGCCCGGCAAGGAAGCCGACATCATCATGCTGGCGACGGACCGGATTAACGTGTTCCCGATGAACAATGCGCCCGGGACGGTGGTGACGCTCATGGATACCAGCAACGTCGAGAACGTTTTCATCGCGGGCAAGGTGATGAAGTGGCAGGGTAAGCTTGTGGGTGTCGATCTGGGCCGCATGCGGAAGTTGATCGACACGGCGCGCGATGGGGTGCTGGCGCGTGCGAAGTATCCGCGTAACTTGTTTGAGTCGTGCTGTCCGCCGGTGTAGACAAAGTTTCACGCAAAGACGCAAAGTTCGCAAAGAAGAAACACCGG
>JBGPHB010000207.1:0-7166 GCA_041484155.1 Bryobacteraceae bacterium | reverse complement strand
CTGATGCGTCAATGCGGTCGCTCTGGGGTCCGGATTGATGTGCCCGTAATCGTCATAGGTCATGTAAAAGCGGTCCACGACTTTAATCCGCCGCAAGTATTTGATCTGGTAAATGCCTTCAAAGCCAGGCACCATCAGCCGCAGAGGAAAGCCTTGCTGCGGACGGAGCGGCTCGCCATTCATCGCATAGCACACCACACAGTCGTCCATCGCTTTCGCGAGAGGGATGCTTGATGCGCCCTTCACTTCTTCCGCGCCTTCCGCTACGATCCAGGACGCCGAGTTTTGCACGCCGGCCTCCTTGAGCAACAGGGACAGCGGCACGCCGGTCCATTCGGCACAACTCGTCAAGCCGTGCGTTTCCTGAACCGTTTTGTGGGTCGGCCGCGCACGGTTTCCCAGGCACTCGACGAAGTGGATACGCGAAACATACGGGAGACGCTTTAGCTCGTCCATCGTGAAAATCAGCGGCCGGTCCACCATCCCGTGGATCATGAAGCGATGCTCCCGCGGGTCGATGTCGGGAACAAAGGCGCCGCGGTGTGTCGCGGTATAGAAGAGCGAGGATGGCGTGATAATCCCGACCGAATCCTGAAGCGGGGTCAAGACGTGAAACGTGAGCCCGAATTCATCGGGCGAATGCCTCTCGGCAACGGGCATGCGGGTCGAGGTGACGAAACGGGAACGGTCGCCATAGGCGATCAACTCGTCGATTTTCTTGGCGGGCGTGCCTGGCGTCTGGCCTTTCGCAAGCCGCGCGCCGCCCGCGGCCAGACCTGCCAGCGCGGCACTGCCTGTTAGGAATCCCCTCCGATTGGGTTTCTTCGAATCCATGGGTCTCTCCTTGAAGATGAAGGTTTCCCGGGTTGGTCTTTTGGCCGTCCGGTGATTGAAAGTATACCCCATTTGGAATGCTTTCCAGCGCGAGCTGGGCGGCTTCACCGCCAGAAGCTAGCGGTCGAGAATGATCAACCGATCCTGAGAAGCGGGCAACCCAGCGATACGGATCGGATTGCGCTGAAGCACTTCAGCCGCAACGTCGGTTGGATAATTGCCGGAACGGAGAATGACGACCTTGGCTCCGGGGACGTGCTTCAACAGACGTTCGAAATCGCGATCTGTCGAGACCAGGATGAAATCGTGAGCGGCGGCATAGTCCAGAATCCTGCGATCGCCCACACGCGCAAGCCCGTTTCGAAGCGCGCTTTCAGATTCAAGGAATAGGTCGCGCAACAATAGAACCAGCCTTGGCGACAAGCTCTCGTCGAAAAGGAGCTTCACCCTTTGGAGACTTTGTTCCCCGCCGCCAATTCGGCGGCGTAAGCGTACACGGCAAGGAAGTCGTCCGCCTCGAGTTGGGGATAATCAACCAGGATTTGCTGCTGGGATGCCCCACCTGAGAGCCACTCCAGAATCTCCTGAACGGTGATTCTGTGACCACGAATGCACGGTTTCCCGAAGCGCACATCAGAATCGATCGTGATCCGCTCAAGGAGTGAATCGTGGGCTGGTGGCACTGGCCTCCTCTTGAGCCATTGTATATCGGTGAGCAGTCAGGAAGAGGTCTCCGGCCGTGCCAGCCACGCGGCGACCTTATCCGGGATTGTCTCGACGAGCTAGGGCTCTGACCGTGTGAAAACGTTCTGCGTGGGTGGTATCCTTCGGCGGGTTGCGAAACCTGTCTGGAATTTTTGCATTTCTGGAATAGAACGCCGCCCTGACGGGCAGGGCTTTGCGGGTTTGCGCCCGTCCACGGCGCTCGTCAACCACCCCGGAGAGCCCCGCCCGTCAGGGCGGGGTTGCGGCGGTTAGCAACCGCGCAGCTCCCCAAGCTCCCCCACGCGATGAAACATTTTCATGTGGTCAGAGACCTAGGTGCTAACGTGACGAACGGCGCTAAGGCGCTGGGCGTAACTCGCTCGGCGGTGTCGCGTGTTATCAACTGCAAGGCGGCGGAGTCCGCTGAAACGGCCGTGCGGCTCGAAAAAACTTAGCGGGCACAACTTATAATGGAATTAAGAACCGATGCCCACGATTCTCTTTGTCCAGGGCTGGCGGTTCCATTTCTACTCGAACGAGGGCAATGAGCCGATGCACGTGCATGCGGTGAAGGGAGATGCAGAGTGCAAGTATTGGCTGCATCCGGACCGTTTCGATATCGTTGAGGAGTTTGAATACAATTGCACGCCGCGTTTGCGACGCGAGGTACGCCAGATCATCTTTGAACATTTCGAGCAGATCGTTGTCGCTTGGCGGCAGCGTTTCGGAGGGGATCGTGCACAGTAAGACGAAGCCGGTTCTTGCAAAGGCTATCGAAACCACGCCCGAGGCCCTCATTGTGATTCTCGAAAGCGGGCGTGTGTCGATTCCGTGGGAGGAGTGTTCCGAGCGGCTCGCCCGCGCTTCCGCGGTAGAACGAAGTCGAGCGGAACTCTCGCCTTCCGGCTATGGGATCCATTGGCCATTGCTTGACGAGGATTTAGCGGTTGGCCCTCTGCTCCGTGCCGCTGCTTAAGTTGCCGTTACCTCTGTGACCGGTACGGACCTGGCCGGAGCGGGCAGGTCAGCCCAACAAACCTCGTCGTGCGAGATCACCACTCGGTTCGCTCAAAGACTCGCCGTGCAGCGGAGGACACGAAGTCGTCTTTCGAATCTCCCCCCTCGGCGCAGACTCGATCCATGGCCTCGGTTACATCTTCTGGAGCGTGCCGCACCACATACTCCTTCACCGCATCCGTGAACAACTGGCTCCGCGACTTCTTGGTCCGCCGGGCAAGCCGCTCGGCTCCTTTGAAGACATCGTCGGGAATGGAACCGGCTGTCTTCATACCTTCAGCATAGCCGCGCCTCGTCCTACAGCAGGCGCCAGTCCATCTCGGGCGGCCACGTGGGTCGCGATTGTGCTGTGGACTGCCCGAGCAGCTCTCCCCAGGGGCTTACAATGGAGAACAAGGAGATCCGTGGCCCTCAAGCTCTACATCGCGTACGGAGCCGCTTCCGATCAAGTGACCGCTCTGCGCCTCCAGGCCCTCGGAGCCTGTGAACGGCCTCACGGTATACGTACCCCCCGCTCACACCCGAACGACCACTGCGGCATCCCTCGACCCCCAGTCCGAGGCCAGTCTTCGCGCGGCGCAAGTTGTTCTGGGCGTCATCACCTCGGAGATGTCGGAGACCTGCCGCCAGGCGTTGAACACCGCCAAGGCGCTTGGCAGGAGCACCATCGTGATGGCCGAGCCTGTGGTGGCCTCTCAATTAGAACCCTTCTTCCCCGGCAACATCCTGGCGATTAATCCGGCTGACCCAGCGCAAGCCGAGTCAGGCATCGTGCAGTTCTTGAAGAAAACCGAACTGGAGCAAAGCGCGCAAACCGCGCTGATCGCCTTAGGAACCCTCGCGCTGGGACTCCTGATATTCGCTCCTCAAGATTGACGGAATGTGGCAAAAGCACTTGGAGTCATCGACGCATCGTGCGTGATCGCTCTCGACGCGGTGAACCTGCTGCCCCAGTTGACTTGGCTGTTCGAGCGTTTGCTCATTCCCAAAGCGGTTCGGGCCGAGGTGTGCCGGCCTCGCGCGACTAAGGACCGTCTCAGAATGTTGCAGCGGGAGTACACGTCGTTTCTAGTTTCCTGCGACGACTACGATCAGGGCGCGGTCGATGTCCTGCTTACCGGCCGCGCCTCATTACGAAAAAGGGCCGGGGCGAAACGGAGGCCATCATCCAAGCCGCGGCGCGTGGAGCAATGGTCATAGTTGACGATCGACGTGAACGGACTCTTGCAGAGAGCTATTCGCTGGAATATTGCGGCATCATCTGGGTTCTCGATCGGTCGCAGGCGCTTGGCCGGATCACCCTCCGGAATGCTGAGAGAGTGTCTCCAGCGGTCCAAGAGCCGGTTTATCCGCTGTGCCGTAACCGCCTGCCGCAGCGAATCAACTTCCCCCTCGGGTGTTCAGAATTCGCGCGAATGGCCAGATTTCAGTTGTAGAACCCGAAAACAGCGTGAACCTGAACGATGGCTTGAACGCTATTTGAACGTCTGAGAAATCCGTGCAGCCCATTTCACGGATCTGATCGAACAGCTTTTTCGACCATGAACCGGTAAACTCTCCGCTCGATTCGGAAAATGCGTCCGAAAGGTTGAGGGGATCAACTTCGCGAAAAACCTCTTCCCCGGTAGTACTGTCCAACACCCCCAACATCGCGCAGTCCGATCCGCAAGAGCCTTGGCCGAGCGTGCAGTAGAACTGCATCGAACCGAAAAACTGTACAACACCGTAAGTTCGACTCGACGTGCGTTCGACGTAAATTACATGTGCGAGCGGCGGCCGAGACCTGTCGAGGCCCACGTGCGTCCGACCATCCTTGACTACCCCCTTAAGATCGCCCTCTTCCTGCTGAAAATTCTTGACAGCATGCACAAGGTCTGCCGAGTCGAAATCGGGCAGGAGAGTCGCTAAGGCCGAGCACATTTTCAAACACAGTTTTCCAAGATCGGGTCCCGCGTCGATGTCGAATTCGAATCCCTCCAAGGCTACCGGAAAGAACCCAGCTTCGGGTTCTGAGCTTGCGTTGACGCGGTTCTTGCGCTTTAACCCGCGCGTGATACTTTGAGCTTCGGCTACGGTTCGTGCGTACACTCTCACCGGCTTACCCAATTCGTCGCGCACAATTTCGGGTTCGGCTCTTACGATTAGCACTTTGCCTGCCTGCACGACGAGGTCCGACCGGGTGCCCTGATAGACCAGCGCCTTCCTCCAACGAAAGTCCCGCTCCCATTTTTGAGGCACTCCGGACATAGTTAGCCACGTCTTGAAGCGAAGAAGTTCCTCTGAATATTTTCCTTCAAACGATCTCCCGAATCCGTTGTTACAGCCGACGCAGGAAGGAATTGTGCGGCGCCCACCAAGGAACTCCGAAAAGACATGGTCCTTGCTGCGGTCATCGTCGATTGTTCGACCGCAGTAGGGGCAGATCTCTATGCAGCCGGTACCCACGCCCTATTTTCGCGCTCCGGATAGGGCCAGGTCAAAGGCATCTTCCAGGGTTTTGACGCTACAAGCCACTCGTTAGTGGGACTTTGCGACCCGGGCGGTGCTTTTCCCTGAGGCTCGTGGTCTTGCAATTGCACCGGTGTGGGGCGTTAGATATACTATCCTATTCCTCAATATTACGTGGACCTAAACTTCCAAAAGTCGCAGTTCAGCGAAGCATATATCAGAATCCTCGCCTCTGTAGCGGGTTGCTCTGTCGCAAAGCCAGAACCTGACCTCGATAGCGAAGATCTGGTCTTGTCCGCGAGGCTAACCGACACGAGAATTCGCTCACCGAAGCTGGCGGTTCAGCTCAAGTGCTCTTCGGTCCTGGAAAAACAGTCGTCCAAGATAGCCTTTCCATTGCCGATTAAGAACTACGATGATCTGCGCCCAGGCAACCTGGCAATCCCCCGAATTCTTGCGGTGGTCGAGGTTCCTGCAGGAAACGATTCAGAAGACTGGCTGGATCACCTTCCCGACCGGCTGTGTCTTCGTAGCACGGCATTTTGGATCTCCCTATTCGGCTACCGAGCGACCAGTAACGATGTAAAGGTGACAGTGCAAATCCCGACCGATCAAAAGCTCACCGCTCAAGCTCTAAGGGCTATGATGGTTAAGATTGGCAACGGTGACAGACCTTGAAGGTTGATATTCGCGATCCGGTCATCCTCGATTCCGTTTTGCCTGCCAGCGCGGCGGCCTATCTTGATTCCAGCGGATGGACGCAAGCGCACGAAAGCGGCGCGGCTGCAGTTTGGACTCATCCGGCCGAGCCTGATGTTCACGAGGTTTTGTTGCCACTGGACCCGTCGGCGAGCGGTTACGCCCAACGGGTTCGCGAACTCCTTAGCGAACTCGAAGCGATCGAGGGACGATCTCAATTGCAGATCTTTCAAGACCTACGGAGTTCGGATTGCGATGTCATCCGGTTTGGTCCGGCTGGTGGAGTTGCGGCGGAACATCCTACTCTCGGAAGCTCACTTTCGATTCGCGAAAGTGGGCGCGACATCCTAAGCGCTGTCGCCCACGCAGTAATCGAGCCTCAGCCATGGTTCTTAAAGCGGCGCCCGAAGGAGGTAAGCGACTACCTTGCAAGCCTTGAGCTTGGCTTCTTTGATGAGCCGGGTTGGGTGTGCGTTATGTCGAGATTGGACGCATCATTATACGCCGGCGTGGAAGATGAGTTCGTTCCGTTTCCACGTAATGTTAGCCTACGTCTGCGTGATGCTTTGGACCAGCTCGCGCGGCTTTTGGCGGACAAACCCCCGGATGATCCGGCGACGGACTGGTTGTCATCATCACTCGCCCACGGGCTGTCGGGGAATGTGTGCGAATCGATATCCGACCTGATCCGCCATGAACACTCGGGCATTTCGGGAGTAGAAGTAACGTTGCGCCTGTCCTCAGTCCGCAAGTTTAGCGGTCCGGCATTCTCGCGATGGACGTTCCGCAGATCTCTCCTGCACAAGTTGCGGGAAGTCTCCGAACGGCTGAAGACATTCGCTCTGCGGTCAGACGATAGCGTGCTATTTCTTATTACGGAAATTCGCCCGACGCGACGGGGCGCGACCGTACGAGGAATCGGCTTGGTTGATGGGGAGGCCCGGACCGTGTCCATGAGTGTGGATGACGAGCTACTCAAGCAGGCAGATCTGGCCAAGTCTCGAAATGAGGCCGTCAGGTGCCAAGGTAGGCTACGACGCAAGGCCGCCACAAATGGGTACGAAGTGTTGCAGCCACACGAGTTCGAGATTCTTCGCGCAGAAGACCCGGGCGTCAAGACCTTGAGAAAGAAGACCGTGGAGGCTGCCCAACCAACTCAATATTCACTCCTTCGCGAAAGATCATAGTTCTCGACGAGGTCTCGGACACGACCTTCCGTTCGCAGCCGCGCGGTCGGAGCACGCGACAGCGGCATGTCGACAAGAAACTTCATCCACGAAGCTCAATAGTCTCGTCTTCTGAGAGGTATGCCGCATAGCGCAACGCTTCATCCACATCCGCGGCCTCAAGATAGGGGTATGCCTTCAAGATTGATTCTTTGGTTTCCCCGGACGCCAGCAGTCCCAGAAGTCGGGAGACCGGAAAGCGCAGATTGCGAATACAAGGCTTGCCGGTCGCGACGG
>JBGPHB010000206.1:0-7193 GCA_041484155.1 Bryobacteraceae bacterium | reverse complement strand
CAGGTCGAACAGAACCCAGGAGTTCATCAGGATGTGCAGCAGTCCGCCGTGCAAAAAACCGGCGGTGACGAGACGCCACCATTGCTGGCCGCCGAAAATCGCCGGGCCGTATTTCGCGCCGAAATCGAACAGCGTATTCGAATCGGGGTCCATGCCGCCGCCGGAGGCCCGGCTGTGCAAAACCGTGGCGATGTAGAGACCGGTGTTGATCAGCAGGATCATCGTGGTGGTGAAGCGCGCGTGGGGGATCAGACCACCCAGAACGTCGGCGGGCGTGCGCCGTTCGATGGCTTTCGGCCCTACCTCCGCCTGGCAGTAGGGACAGATTTTGTCGTCGGTTGTGATGAAGGCCCGGCAGTGCGGGCACATGCGGCGTTTTTCCACTGACCCATTTAGTATAACGGTCGGAGTGTTCGAGAACGGGGCAAAAGGGCACAGTCACGAATTTCGCAGAGACGGCGAAATTCGAGCCAGTCCCCTTTTGCGCATCTGCGTGCGCGATACTGATAAGTTCGGATGTTGAAGACCGAACAACAGCTTCGCGAAGACATCATCCAAGTCGGCCGGTTGATGTTCGATAAGGGGTGGATTGCCGCGAACGACGGCAACATCACCATTCGTCTGGACGATGACCGTATCCTGGCCACTCCGACCGGTGTGTGCAAGGGCATGATGCGTCCGGACGATCTGATCCTGTGCAATCTCCAAGGCGACAAGATTTGCGGCGAGCGCGAGCGCACCACCGAGATGGCCATGCATCTCACCATCTACCAAATGCGGCCGGACATCCGCGGAGTGGTGCATGCCCATCCTCCGGTGGCTACCGGTTTTGCCGTCGCGGGGCGCGCCCTGAACCTGGCGCTGCTGCCCGAAGTGGTCATCTGCCTGGGCTCGGTGCCTTTGGCTGATTATGGGCAGCCCGGCACGCCGGCGCTGACGGACGGCATGCTCCCCTACATCCCGAAGTATGACGCGCTCCTGATGGCCAACCACGGCGCGGTCACCTACGGCGAAGACGTCTTCCAGGCGTACTTCCGCATGGAAACGGTGGAGCATTTCGCCCGGATCACGCTGGTGGCCGAACTGCTCGGCGGGCCCAAAGTGCTGCCACGCGTCGAGATTCAGAAATTGTTCGATTCCCGCGAGCGGTATCGCGTCAAGTCGCGTAACCGGTTCGAGCCTGGCTGTCCCATGGCGGCCGAAGACATGCCCGATGCGAGCGAAAAAATCGAGATCACACGCGAGCAGCTTCTGGGGATTATCGATGAAGCGCTTAAAGTGCGCGGCGTGTTCTGAACCGCGTCACCGCTGAAGGGCGTCGTCTTCTTTCCGGTTCCGCCGCGGCGCCCGAAAGACGAACAGATATCCGGCCAGTCCCGCGCCTGTAATCAGCTTCACCACTTCCGCGCCAGCGTAAACCTGTTGCAGCGCCCACACTCGCGCCATCGGCCCGAGCGCAGTGTTGCCAGGCGGAAAATCCGTTTCGCGACCCTGAAAGGCCAACTCGGGAGTAAGCGCGAGGTGCTGAAACAGCACCAGGGCGAGCATCACGGCGCACAGAAACAGCGGGAAGGCGCGCTTCTGAGTCGCCCGGAACAGACATACGCCGAGCGCAAGCGCGAGTCCGACTTCGAGTTGTTCCCAGAGTCGCGAGAAGTAGCGAGTTTGTTCGAACGCGAGGTGCCGCAGGAGCAACCGCACTTGTTCCGGCCCGAGCGTCTCGATCAGCTTCGCGGCCGGCGCGATGGGACGGTTCATCACCAGGCCGGGAGAACGGGAACTCTGAATCTCAAGGAACGCGATCCAGAGACTGCCGGCAATCCAGGCGCCCAACAGGAACGTCGCGATGCGGCGTGTGTGCACTTGTTAACAGTGTGCCACAGGCCCCAAAAGCGAGAAGGGGAACGTTGCCGTTCCCCTTCGCCGCGTCGTTCGGGTTTAACTCTAGGATCGTGACTTCTTGGTCCCCTTCGTATCGGGGAATTCCATGATAGCATTACCTTGCAATGCAGTTCGTTGGACGAGTGGTGTTCTTGGCGCTGTGCGGGTGGTGCGCCGTGCTGGCTGCAATAAGCGCGCGTGCGAACCATAGCGGGGCCAGCGTCCATGGTCCCAGCAGTTCGCCCTCAACCATCGAACAAGCGTGTGCGACCGATGCGAAACCATCCGGCGGCGGTGGTTCAATTACTGCGACCCCGCACATCGGACGGACCGTCTGCGCTTCCAGCGCGGTGGTGCCTGAACAACCGTCGCCGCTTGCTCGCCCGATTTACGGAGTGTCTCTGTATCAGCGCCCGCCTCCAATCGCTTCTCTCGTCTAGTGTCTTGAGTCATTAATTCGCTTAAGATCTGGAAGCTACATTTCACGCAAAGACGCAAAGGCCGCCAAGAAGAATGGGCTTGGTTTTCTTTGCGACCTTTGCGTCTCTCCGTGAAAATCGCGCACAACGGACGCGGCGGCAGCCTTTTCACCAATGCAACAGAAGACGCCGCCGCGTCCTGTGCGCTTTGCGTGAACCTGTCTTACACGATTTGTTCGGCGAACTTCTGACCAGCACACTAGCTAGTTCCACGTTAAGTCCAACCGCGAGAGGAGTGTATTTTCATGAGACATAGTCTTCGTGTCAGAACCGTATTTGTCGCTGTGATTACTCTGGTATCGCTGTACGAGTTGATTGCGAACTGGGGAAAGCATATCCGATTGGGCGCCGATCTTCGCGGGGGGACACATCTGGTGCTGCAGGTCGCCTGGCGAGAGGCGGGGTCTCGAGATCCCGTCATGCGCGAGACCCGAGAGGTGATCCTCAAGAAAGTGAACGCCCTGGGATTGTCTGAGGCCACGGCACAGCCAGTCGGCCGCCCGGGCGCCGAAGATCAACTACTGGTCGAACTGCCAGGGGTCGACGATCCGGCCCGCGTTAAGAGAATCATCGGCACAGCGGCGGTGCTGGAATGGTTGGAGGTGAAAGCTGGTCCGTTCGCCACGCGGGAAGAAGCCGGTTGGTTGCCGCTGGGTTCGCAGGCGTTACAGGTCCAGAACGGACCTTGGTTCGTGCTGGCAAAGAACCCGGTGGTGCGCGGCACCGACCTGCGCGATGCCCGGTCCATGCAAACCCAGGAACGAGGCTGGGTAACCACATTCGTTCTGAGCCAAACAGCGGCGAAACGATTTGAAACCTACACGGCCGCCAACATCGGGCGCAGGGCGGCAATCGTTCTCGACCGGAAAATCATCAGCGTTCCGGTCATCGAGGGCCGCATCGGGGATACGGGTGAGATCGCCGGCGCTCGCAGCGGTGCGGACGCCGCGGACCTGGCGCTGAATTTGCGGGCAGGATCGATGCCGGCGCGCATCACCTTCCTGGAAGAGCGCACCGTCGGGCCGGCGCTGGGAGCCGATTCGATCACGAACGGCCTGCGGGCCGGGATCGGGGGCGTGGCCGCGGTGGTCACGGTGATGACGATCTACTACAAACGCAGCGGCGTCCAAGCGTCGGTCGCGCTGGCATTGAATGCGCTGCTCCTGCTCGCCGCGCTCAGCTACTTCGAAGCAGTGCTGACGCTGCCGGGGATTGCCGGCCTGATCCTCACCATCGGCATGGCGGTCGACTCGAATGTGTTGGTCTTTGAACGCATCCGGGAGGAATTGCGTGCCGGTAAGACGGCGGCGGGCGCGGTTGACGCCGGTTTCCGCCGGGCCTTCCAAACTATTCTCGACACGCACGTGACGACGGTGTTCGCCTGCGTGTGCTTGTTTTACTTCGGTACGATAGCGGTGCGTGGGTTCGCGATCACGCTGGCGATCGGCCTGGCGGCGAACGTGTTCACGGCGTTGTTTGTGTCGCGGCTTTGGTTCGACTGGGAGTTGTGGAAGGCCGGCCCCAGGGCGCGGATCAGCATTTAGCCGATGAGGACCGGATGCGCAAAGAGGGGGACTGGATTGAATTTCGCCATCCTTGCGAAATTTGTGCTTCGAAGAGTGTGTTTCGGGCGGGCAAAACCGGTACAGGCACGAATTTCGCAAAAGCGGCGAAATTCGAGCCAGTGCCGTTTTTGCGGACTCTACTGTTACTGAACATCCGCGACCAGATGCTCGGTGCTTAGCCGGTCGAGGGAGACCGCTTCGATCCTGTCTCAATAGTCCCCGAGTGTCGCCAGCGCCGTAGCTGGTTGGCCGATGATTGCCAGACAGGGTTCAGTAAGATGATTAAGGCTGGACACAAGGTCAACGTGAGAATCCCTTACTTGAGTTCTTTGGGAATTGCGGCTCTGGTGGCGTTCGTGTGGATGGGGCTCAATTCGCTGTATGGCCAGCAGGCGGGCAGACTCGCGCCGGATCCGGGAGCGTTCCCGTTGGGGGAGGTGCAAGGATCTGGGGTCAAGCAAGGACCCCGGCCCGTGGCCGGACCGGCTCCCCACCTGCCCGATGGGCGTCCGGACTTTGGCGGAAAGGGAGCGTGGTATCCCGGCTTCTCCGGGAACATTGCGGAGACGCGCTGGAAGGGAGCAAAAGGCGCGGACAAGCACGTTGACGTTCCTTTCCTGCCTTCGGCACTCAGGTTGTTCAACGAACGCGTGGAGAGTCTCTCGAAAGACGATCCGGAAGCCCGGTGCTTGCCGGTCGGGGTTCCACGTTATATGTTCGATCCTTATCCGTTTCAGATCTTTCAGACTGCTAACAAAGTCGTATTCCTTTTCGAGGGAGACAACTATTTGTGGCGCATCGTCCCGCTCGATGAAAACCTGACTCACTCCAAGGACCTGAAACCCTCGTGGCTGGGCGACGCGGTGGGGCGCTATGAGGGAGAAACGCTGGTGGTCGACGTGGTGGGCTTTAACGGCAAGGCTTGGATGGACCAAGCTGGTCACCCGCAAACGGAAATGCAGCACTTGGTCGAACGTTATACGCGGACCGATTCGCTGACGCTGAAGTATGAAGTCACGATCGATGACCCGGGAGCGTATTCGAAACCGTGGACGACCAGTAATACGGTTTCCTGGCGGCCGGGGATGGAACTGATGGAGTCGATTTGCCAGGAAGGGGAGAAGGACTCCAAGCATATGATTGGGAATGTGGAACCCAAGGCGCAGAAGTAGAATTGGCCGGGCGTTCACACAAGTGTGAACGTGGCACGCACGAGTGCGTGCGCCACGTCAAACGGTCAAGATAGTGGAGTATTGAAACCTCAGGGACTTTGCTCAATAAGCCTTTTCGACCCGAGACCCGCATCGTACGACGCAGAGATGCGGCGGCTGCGCGCGAGTACAGGGCCGATCTTTGCGTGGTGGGAGCGGGGATCTCGGGAGTTTCAGCCGCCATCGAGGCTGCGCGGCTGGGACGGAACGTTGTTCTGGTGGACGGGTTGCCTGCGCTCGGTGGCCAGGCCGTCAACTCCATCATCGGAATGATTGTCGGGCTGTTCGGAAACCCACCGAAGAGCAAGCAACTGACACACGGCATCGCGGACGATTTGCTGCGCGACCTGGGCGCCACCGGCGACCTGCATCTGGTCATGGGCGGGGTATCGCTCAACGCGCTCTATAACGAGGTGGCGCTGGGCCGGTGGGTGGAGCGGACCATTCTGGAGCTGAAGATCACTCCGCTGGTGGGCGCCATCCTTCGCCGCGTTCGTCTGGATGGGCGCAGGGTCGCCGCGCTGGAGCTGGCCACTCGTTACGGTGACGTCGTCGTGCGTGCGGACGGCTTCGTCGACTCCACGGGCGATGCGGCCGTGGTGTGGCAAGCCGGGCTCGATTGCCGGGAGCCGGCCGAAGGCGTGATCTACGGCTCACAGATGATCGTGATCGAGGATTTCGACGAAGCGCACAAGCCGGAGCGGAGCGAGCTGTCAGCTCGCATCCGCGAGAGGGGCGAACACTACGGCATGATTCGCCGCGACGGATTTGCGATGAGCTTCCCGGGGCGGCGCACCGCCGTGGTCAACATGACTCACGTGGAGACGCCGCTCGATCCCTTCGAGATGTCTAAGAATGGGCTAGAGGGGAAGGATCAGGCCGACCGCACCATGACTTTTCTGAAGGCCGAATTCCCCAAGGCGTTTGGCGAAGCACGCGTGCGCGCCTATGGCCTGCCCGGTATCCGCCAGACCCGCTGGATCGTCGGCCGGCACCATCTGACAGTGGATGAGGTGCGCCAGGGCGTGAAGTTCGAGGATCGCATCGCGCGGACTGCGTGGCCGCTGGAGCAGCATCACAACGCCGAGGGCTATGTGTGGGAGCCGTTCGACGCCGATCACGTCCACTATGTGCCGCTCGGCAGTCTGACGCCTCCGGCAGTGGACAATCTGGTGGCGGCGGGACGATGCATCGACGGCGATGCGACGGCTCTTTCGAGCGTGCGCGTGATGGGGCCGTGCATCGCCATGGGCGCGGCCGCGGCGCATACGCTGGACCTGGCGGGGACTGGGAGTGTGCACGAGATCGATCTCGCGGCGCTTCGCAGACGGCTGGCTGCGAATATCGAGGATTAAGAGGATCGACGTGGTCATGAGCGTTTGTATACCTGACCCCGACTTTCCACTGTAGCGATGTAGACTACCCCCGACTCCCGATCGACCGCGAACAAGATGCGCCAGCCTCCCACGCGCGATTTCCGCACACCCGCACGCTCCGTGAGTGGAGCTGAAAGACGTGGATCGAAAGGATTTCCGGCAAGTTGAATGAATCATGCTCGAATGCGACGCTCCGTGGGACGGTCCAGCCGATTGAGAACCTTTTCTGCTTCGTGAGAGACGCTGATGCGATAGTTCACAACCCGCGTTCGCGTTTGTTTTTGTCGTGGGGCTTGACCCGCCCGGCGGCGATGTCAGCGAGACCGCGGTCGAGCGACGCCAGAGACTCGGCGTCGAGTGGCGACCCGCCGGCGTCGGCGGCGTCGCTCAGGTCCTCCAACAACACGCGCGCAAGCTCGGTCTGATCCTCCGGCAATTCGTCGACGAGATGATGAAGCGCTTCTTTGGTGGTCATACCAACCTCGACACTTCTATCATACAAGCCCCCGGTGTTTTTGAAACGGACCGGCCTTTGGATGACAGGAGCCCAAGTTCCCAAGTGCTGCTGGTTGATTCTAGCCTGAGCGGGGAAGCGCTGTGCGAGAATAATGGTCAACGGAGCGCACTTCCTCTTGGTGACCAACCAACAGCTCTTTCTGGCAATCGGAATTCCGCTGCTGT
>JBGPHB010000205.1:0-7206 GCA_041484155.1 Bryobacteraceae bacterium | reverse complement strand
GAGCAGCTCAATCAATGCCTGCCCCGTCATTGGAGCCACCAGAATCCCATCGATATCATCGGCGACGCTGGCCCTGAGCGCTACGCAAAGGCCGTTGAAATCGCGGCTCGGGACAAGAACAGCGATGGACTGCTGGTCATTCTCACGCCCCAAGGCATGACCAGCCCCACGGAAATCGCGCAGAAGCTCACACCCTTTGCCCATCTCGCTGGAAAGCCGTTGCTGGCGAGCTGGATGGGCGGCGATCAAGTGGCCGAGGGCGAGAGGATTCTGAACCAGGCCAAGATTCCGACGTTTCCCTACCCCGACACCGCCGCGCGAGCCTTCGAGTACATGTGGCGGTACAGCTATAACCTTCGAGGGCTGTACGAAACACCCACTCACGCGGGCGACGTTTCGGCCACCGCGCGAGAGAAAGCTGCAGTGATGATAAAGGACGTCCGCGAACAGCAGCGGACCATCTTGACCGAGTTTGAATCGAAACGGCTGCTGACTGAGTATGGCATCCCCACCGTCCGAACGCTCCTGGCCGACAGCGAGGAACAAGCGGTGCAGATTGCCGGCGAGATCGGCTACCCCGTCGTCCTCAAGCTCAATTCCCGCACGATCACGCACAAAACCGAGGTGGGCGGAGTGAAACTCAACCTTGCCGATGAGAGCGCGGTTCGGATTGCGTATCTGGGGATCCAGAAGGCCGGAGCGGAGCACTTCCAAGGCGTGACCGTGCAGCCGATGGTGCGCGCCGAAGGATACGAAATCATTCTTGGAAGCAGCGTGGATCCGCAATTCGGTCCGGTACTGCTGTTCGGCGCAGGCGGTCAACTGGTGGAGGTGTTTCGCGATCGCGCGCTTGGGCTGCCGCCTCTGAATACAACTCTGGCGCGCCGCATGATGGAACGAACCCGCATCTTCACGGCTCTACAAGGCGTGCGCGGCCGCAAGCCGGTGGATCTGGCGGCTCTAGAGGAACTCGTCGTGCGCTTCAGCCAGTTGGTGGCAGACCAGCTTGCCATCCAGGAGATCGACATCAATCCGCTACTTGTCTCCGCCGATGGGTTTCTGGCGCTCGACGCACGTGTGGTCGTTCACCCGCCCGGTGTGGATTTGCCCCGACTCGCGATCGTCCCGTATCCGTCTCAATACACGAAAACCTGCGCGATGAAGGATGGAAGCGCAATCACCATCCGGCCCATTCGTCCGGAAGACGAAGCGGGAATGGTGAAGTTTCACGAAGCGCTCTCGGATCAAAGCGTACATTCCCGCTACTTCCACCTGGTCAATCTGGGCCAGCGCGTGGCGCACGATCGGCTGGCGCGCACTTGTTTCATCGACTACGACCGTGAAATGGCCCTCGTCGCCGAGCGGCCCAATGCCGGGATCATCGGCGTGGGCCGCCTGACCAAGCAGCACGGTGGAAGCGAAGCGGAATTCGCCGTGATTGTCAGCGACCGGTTTCAGGGCTGTGGGCTGGGCACGGAACTTCTTCGTGGCCTGATCGATGTCGCGCGTTGCGAAGGGGTCACCCGCGTGGTTGGGGATATTCTATCCGAGAATCGTGGAATGCAGCGCGTCTGCCAGAAAACAGGCTTCCGCCTTCACTTTGACCGTGACGAGGGAGCGGTGAAGGCGGAGATCGACCTGAGCGCTTGACCCGTTCAAACCAACGAGAGGGCGTGGCCCTGCCCCACAACGACGTCAATCTCCGGAGCATGGAGCAGCGTATTGTGAATCAAGCATTTCTTCACTGCCCGCAGAAGTCCCTCACGATGCCGGTCGTCGCTGGCGCCCGGCGCTTCCACTTCCACCCGAAAGGCAGCCAAGCGCGCGGGAGAGGCCGCCTTTTCAGCACTGACTCGAATGGCCAATCCCTTCGCGGGAAGGGAGCGCGCCTGCAAATACTGGACGGCGTAGTAGCCCGCGCAGGTGCCCAGCGACGCCAGGAGCAACTCTGGAGGCGTCATTCCCTGGTCCGTGCCGCCTAGCTCCGGCGGCTGGTCCGAGAGCACTCGCTGACCTCTGGCGATCACCTGAAATTGAACGCCCGCGACGTGCTCGACTCTTACTTCCATGGCATCCTCCCACCCAGATTGCTCAATTTTTGTGTTCGCCCATCATCGACCCACCCATCATGTGCTGCATCATCTCCATCATGTGGGATTGGCCCTGAACCTTCGTTTGCAATTCTTTGAGCAGCGAGCCGTGCTCGGTCAGTTTCGCCTTGAGTGCCGCCGGGTCCTTCTCGGCCTCGATTGCTGCGAGGCTATGGATGAGCTGGTCGACCAGCTTGCCAGTCTCATTTTGGCCCATCATCATCTGCGGCATCATCTTGCCCGCCATCATGCCGCCTGTTTTGGTGTCCGCCTGATCTTTATGATGTTCCTCATGCTGGCCCACCGCACCTGTTACGAATAGACCCGTCGCAATGGCAATCCCGAAAAGCATGTTCCTTGTCCTCATATCAGCCTCCGCATTATCGCTGGCATCTTTGTTGCCATCCCGTGGGCGGTCGCATTGCGGGTAAGAGCGTCGAAATTCAGGGTCACCTGCGCGAAATCAAGCAGTATCATGCGTTGGGCCACCCAGGCCGGTGCCCGCCAGTTGCCGGTCCTCCAACTCAGCTCTTGTGTTCACACCAACAAGACACCGGGTTCGCCGTTAGTTGCCGGCCCTCACAAACGGCACGTAGCGTGCCCTAAGTCAGGCGAATGACGCGAACAGGAAGATCACCCATCCTTGACCTGATGGCGAAGACCTGATTGCTGGAAACCACGTTGTGACCTCACGCGCCGAAAGACCAACACTTGAAAGGAAGACTTAAAACATGAGAAAGCATTTGATCAGCACACGGATCGTCAAAACGGTGGTCTTGGCGCTCGTATTCGCGCTGGCTACTGTCGTTTCTGTTTCGGCGGCCGCCAAGGACAAGGCCTTGACTAAAGCGGAACTCAAGAGCCTGATTTCTAACGCGGAAACCAAGGCGGAACACGAGCGCATCGCCCAATACTTCGACACCGAGGCCGCCAGATACGAAGCGGAGGCCAAGGATCACGGCGAACTGGCTCCGTTCTATCAGAAGAATCCGGACCCGGCTCTATCGAAGCACCCGGCGAGCCCCCGCGCGTTCGAGCATTGCGACTCTCTTTCCAAGAGTCTCCAGAAAGCCGCCGAAGAAGCCCGCCAACTTGCAGCCGAGCACAAGGGGATGGCCAAAGAGGCGAAGAAGTAACGCGCATCCACATGGGAGCGACTCGAGTGCAAGGGTGAAATTGACCGCCGGCAGGATGAGGAGCCAGCCCTGCCGGCGGTCTTGGGGCTAGAAGGGGGGGATCGTCATGCGCGCTTTTCGTATTCCGTTGTGGCTGGGGTTCTGCGTGTTTCTCGCCATCGCCTTATTCTTTTTGTGGGAGGAGCACAGCGCCCACATCCTTGGTGCGATTCCTTATGTACTCCTGCTCCTCTGCCCGCTCATGCATTACTTCATGCACCGGGGCCATGGCTCGGACCACAAGGGCTATAGCGGACCCACTGCGGGCGAAGGCGGTAAATCATGAATCACGGACAAGACGTTCCAGCGTACGGCCTGTGGTCGCTGGTCTTTATCAATTCGGCGGTGTTCATCATCTTCGCGTTCAGCTTTTTCAAGCCGAAGAGCAAGCGCGACTGGCGCAGCTTTGGCGGGTTTTCCGCTTTCATCGTCGCACTTTTTGTTGAGATGTATGGCTTCCCGCTGACGATTTTCATGTTGTCCGGGTGGCTCGCACGGAGGTTCCCCGGAGTTGATCCCTTGGGTCATGATTTCGGTCACCTGTGGTACACACTCCTAGGCTTCAAAGGCGATCCGCACTCGAACCCTATTCACATTGCGAGCAACCTATTCATCGTAGCTGGATTCTTCCTCTTGTCCGCTGCCTGGCGAGTGCTCTACAACGCACAGCGCGACGGCACGCTCGCAACCACGGGACCCTACGCTTACGTACGGCATCCGCAATACCTAGGCTTCATCGCAATCATGTTCGGTTTCCTGCTCCAGTGGCCGACGTTGGTCACACTGATCATGTTCCCGATTTTGGTGGCCGTCTATGTTCGGCTTGCCCACCGGGAGGAAACTGAGGTCCGCGCGGAACTGGGCCGGGCATGGGATGAATATGCCACGAGGACGCCCGGATTCATTCCTCGCCTATGGCGTCCAAGCGGAAGGCTGCCTGGATCGGAACATAGCGCACCTGCTTGAGGAGGCGTGACGTGCTTTCACTTAAACGAGTTAGGCTCAAGTAAAAGTGATGAAAGCCGCCATTCTCCTTGCTCCGAGCAGCGTCACCGAGCGCCCCTTGGAGATCGCCGATGTCGCTGAGCCGGAACTTCCACCGGGTCACGTTCTCCTGAAGGTCCGGGCATGTGGTGTTTGCAGGACCGATCTTCACATTGTTGAAGGAGAGATAGGTCCGGTTCGGGACCGATTGATCCCCGGCCATCAGATCGTGGGCGAGGTGGTCCGCGGCGCCACGGACAATCTTCCCGTCGGCGCTCGCGTGGGCGTCTCCTGGCTGGGCGGCACGGACGGGCACTGTCCCTATTGCCGGCGGGGACTCGAAAACCTTTGCGATTCACCCACCTTTACTGGATACACGGTGGACGGTGGGTACGCCGAATACGTAGTCGCGCGTACTGACTTCGTCTTTCCCCTTCCGGCCGCCCTCGGCGATCTTCAGGCGGCTCCGCTGTTGTGCGCCGGCATCATCGGTTTCCGCAGCCTGCGCGTCGCGGGAGTAAGGAAGCGCGAGCGTGTCGGACTGTTCGGATTTGGCGCGTCGGCGCATCTCGCCCTTCCCGTGCTTCAGGCTTGGAAATGCGAAGTCTTCGTCTCCACCAGAGGCGCGTCCCATCGAGAACTGGCAGCCTCCATGGGCGCCACATGGGTGGGGAGTGAAACGGAGCGGCCTCCGGTGGCGCTGGATCGCGCTATCACGTTTGCACCCAGCGGGGATGTCGTTGTGGCGGCGCTCGCAAGCCTGCGCAAGGGCGGAGTCGTGGCGATCAATGCGATTCACCTGGATCGCATCCCGGAGTTTGATTACGACCGCCTGCTGTGGGGTGAGCGCCAGATTCGCAGCGTCGCGAACATGACTCGTGCCGACGCCCGGGACTTTCTTCAGCTTGCCAGTGAGATCGGTCTGCGTCCCAGGGTAACTCCGTTCCCGCTCGATCAGGCCAATGAGGCCCTCATAGCCATCAAGAGCGACAGAATCGATGGAGCCGCGGTCATTCTTCCTTAGAGGTTACGATCACCCGTGCCAGACGACATCCGTATGGTGCGGATGGGGGACATGGAAGAACTCCAAGAACTTGCGGTGGTGGGAAGTTTGCCTCGGTTCTCGATGCGGCCCAAGCGAGTGTGCGAGATTCAAAATACAATCGCCCAACTCGGAACCCTCAGGAACAGGGGAAGCGCGCAGAATGGAACTCTGGACGCCCCGGTAATCGTTTGAAAAACTATGGCTGATAGGGATTCCGACTGCGTTCTCCACGTCCGAATCCTTCACCTCGCTCCGAACCTTACGATTCAAGAGGAGGCTGACCCGGTCATGCAGACCAAGCTCTATCAAGCGACGCATCCTTACGCCCGCCAAGTGAAGCGCAACCACTTCCGGAGTAGTCACCAGGAAGATTCTACGGGATTCTCGCAGCAAGGCCATGGAAAGGGGGTCGAAATGGCTCCCCAGATCGGCGCAAATCACGTCGTACTGAGCGCGAGCCATGGAAAGGACGCGCTCCAGGCCGGGTAAGTCCAATCCAGGCGGCGTGTTGAGCTCGCCGGCATGCAACACTTCGAGCTTGCCCCATTTCCCGACCATCTGGAACCAGAGGTCTTCGTCCAGGTTATCTGCGTGCATTAGGGCGTCGATAATGGATGCCGTTGGGCCCAGCTTCAACAGGAACTGAATCGTGCCAGCGGCGAGGTCACTGTCTAGAAGCAAAGTCTTGACGTCCAAATCCTCCGCCAGGGCGCAACTCGTGCTGACAGCGATCGTAGAAGTTCCCACGCCGGGTTTCGCCGGCAAGAATGTGTAGAGGTCGCCCGGGTTGGGAACCGAGGCCGGATGGGTTCTCAGGCGCTGACCTACAGCTTCCACTGCGTCGGCCAGCGCGGACTCCTGAATCGGCGATGTTAAGTGCTGACGGATGCCCAAATGCATCAGCTTGTGTAAGACGTCCACGTCTTCAAGGCTGCTTAACGTGATGACCGGGAGTCCGGGCATCAGATCGTCGATGCTCTTAGCCAACCTTTCGGAGTGGAGCAAATCGTCAACACAGAGAACCAGAAGGTCAACCTTTCGAACACGCATGATCCGGAACATTTCTTCGGGAGACGGGTACGTCGTGAGCACGCGTACAATCTCCAGAGCGGGAACCTTCGGTACGGCGACCGCCAATTCTCTTTTCAATTGATCGTTGGGACAAATCAAGAGACCGCGTAACATCTTAGTTGTCACATCGGCAGGATTCTGGCCAAGGATTAGTAGGCGCAGGAGTGAGCGATTTCACCCAGCCTGGCCCAACGCCTTTTCGTTAAACCGCTGAATTCGAAGGCGGAGACTGGTCAGGAACGTGCTTCGGACAGAGTGGCGAAAATGTCTGAAGTGATCGTGCGACGACTCAAAAACGAGAAGGCGGTGTTCTTGCAGGAGTTGCAAGACACGCTCGAAGGTATCCGAAAGACGGCCTTCCAATGGTTCGAAAGCGGTCACGCCACCGATCCGGACGAGTGGTTCCAGGCCGAACGGGATCTGTTATGGGCGCCGGCCGTGGAACTGGCCGAGGCGCCTGGAGAGTTCAGGATGCAGATGGGCGTTCCGGAATTCGGCTCCAAGGATTTGGAAGTGGCCGCGCTTCCCGATGCGATCATCCTCAAGGCTAGCGCCCAGAACCGGGCTAAGAAACGCGAGCGCGGACCCTTCTATGGTGAATTCGGCGCCAAATCGTTGTTTCGGCGGTTCGCGTTTCCAGCTCCGATCGAGGAGGCCGGCGTGACCGCATCCCTTGACAGAGGGACGCTGACCGTAGTCGCTCCTAAGAAGAGCGCGGCGTGAGAGGATGACAAGCTCTCCAGAAACCCATTCGCCGGCAAAGAACGTTGGACTTGCGCCAGTCTCCCCAGCCTAGCCGTAACCACTTCACGCGAACACAGAAAACATCCAAGGCAGGTGG
>JBGPHB010000204.1:0-7211 GCA_041484155.1 Bryobacteraceae bacterium | reverse complement strand
GTGCGCGAGATGGACGAGGCCGGCGTCTTCCGCAAAGACCTGATCCGGGAATTGTTCGAGCTGGGCTTGATGGCGATCGACGTTCCGGAAGAGTATGGCGGGCAAGGCGGTTCCTTCTTCCAATCCATCCTCGCGATTGAGGAACTGGCAAAGGTGGATCCGTCGGCGTCGGTGATGGTCGATGTCCAAAACACGCTGTTCAACAACGCCATCCTCCGATGGGCCAACGAGGACCAGAAACGCCGTTACCTGCCCCGCCTGGCCAAGGACATGGTGGCGAGCTACGCGTTATCCGAAGCCGGCTCGGGTTCGGACGCGTTTGCGCTGGCGACGCGCGCCGTCGACGCGGGCGATCACTATCGCATCACTGGCCGCAAGCTGTGGATCACCAACGCGGCTGAATCCGGCCTGTTCCTGCTGTTCGCGAACATGAATCCGGAGGCGGGATACAAGGGCATTACCGCATTCCTGGTCGAGCGTGGATTCCCCGGCTTCCAGGTGGGCAAGAAAGAAGACAAGCTCGGCATCCGCGCCTCCTCGACCTGCGAGCTGATTCTCGACGATTGCCGGGTGCCCAAGGCGAACGTGCTGGGCGAAGTGGGGAAAGGCTACAAGATCGCTATCGAGACCTTGAACGAGGGCCGGATCGGGATCGGCGCGCAGATGACCGGCCTGGCGCAGGGCGCTCTCGATCATGCGCTCGAGTACTCGCGGCACCGGAAGCAGTTCGGCAAACCGATCTCGGAGTTCCAGGGCGTGCAGTTCGATTTGGCCGAAATGGCGGTGGAAGTGGCAGCCGCCCGGCTGATGGTATACAACGCGGCGCGGCTGCGCGACGCCGGATCGCCGTTTGTCACTGAAGCAGCGATGTGCAAGTATTTTGCCTCGCAAGTGGGCGAGCGCGTGGCCTCGCGCGCGGTGGAAGTACTGGGTGGAGTCGGGTTTACCAAGGATTATCCGGTCGAAAAGCTGTATCGCGACGCCAAGATCGGCCGGATTTACGAAGGCACCAGCAATATGCAGCGGATGACGATCGCCAAGCAGATGCTCGGAAACCGGAGCTAGAGGGCGTTCGTCCAGTCTTAGGAGGTTCCTCGAATTTTAGGAGGTTTTAAAGATGCGCGCGTTCTTATTGGTTCTGCTCGGCGCCATGGCGCTCATGGCCGCCGATCAGCCCCAGCTTTCCCAGGCTCAAATCGATGAGATGATCCAGAAGTTCGCGGCCAAGGAAGCTGCGTTTGCCCAGGCGCGCGAGAACTATACGTATCGGCAGACGGCCCGCATCCAGACCTTGGACGAAGCCGGCAATCCCACGGGCAAGTGGGAGACGGTGTCCGACATCATCTTCTCCACCGAGGGCAAGCGCACCGAGCACGTGGTGTACGCTCCGGTCAATACGCTGCAAGAGATTACGCTGACGCCGGAAGATATGCAGGACCTGATCAGCGTCCAGCCGTTCGTGCTGACTACCAATGAGTTGCCCAACTACCTGATTCGCTATCTGGGCAAGCAACAGGTCGACGAGATCGGCTGTCACGTCTTCGCGGTGAAGCCCAAGAAAATGGAGAACGGCAAGCGCTACTTCCAAGGCGAAATCTGGGTGGATGACCGGGATCTCCAGATCGTGAAAAGCTACGGCCGCGGCGTGGGCGTTATCAAGAAGAACGAGGACAACCAGTTCCCCAAATTCGAGACCTACCGCGAGCAGATTGACGGCAAGTATTGGTTCCCCACGTATACCCTCGCCAACGACACGCTGCATTTCAAGGACAAGGATCAGCGCATCAAACAAACCGTCAAATATGAGCAGTATAAGCAGTTCAAGTCCGACGTCAAGATCACCTTCGGCGACGCAGTGGAGGACAAGGACCAAAAGAAGGACGAGAAGCCGCCGGTTAAGAAGTAGCAGACTGGTAGCCAGTCGCACTCGCCCCCTCCGAAGCCGTGAAGAATTCGTTCAGCCCGCTCCCTCACGGTCGCGGTTCGGTATCGGCAAACTGCCCAATCAGCTACTTGCCGAACCGCGACCGTCAGGGAGCGGGTACTATAACCCTCAGAGAAACCCCCTAAACTCCCCCTCGGATTCCGCCGATGGACTAATGGTTTCGTAGCATGGTCGCCAATACCCGGTCGCCGGCGGAGTCAAGACAGCCTTTCGAGGCTGATCTTGCTCAAAACACAGGGTCGCTCCAGGCTGCCCCGACCGAGATCGAGCAACTCAAGGGGACGTTCCTTGCCAGCCTGAATCACGAGATCCGCACGCCCTTGAGCGGCATTATCGGAATGGCGGACCTGCTGCTCGAGACGAATCTGAATGACGAGCAGCGGGAGTATGTGAACGCCGCCCGCCTCTGTGCCGAGAGCCTGTTTGAGATTCTCAACGCCACGCTGGAGTACTCCGCGCTGGAAGCGGGGCAGTTTTCGCTCGATGACGGCGAGTTCAGCCTCAAGGAGATGCTGGACGCGGCGCTCAGCCAGCACGCGGCCAAGGCCCACGTGAAGGGCTTGCACTTGTTCTCGACCTTCGATGCCGCGTTGCCGGAAACCATGCTGGGCGATGCGCCGCGCCTCCGTCAACTACTCAGCCACCTGGTGGCCAATGCGGTCAAGTTCACGAATACAGGTAGCGTGGAGCTGTGCGCGTTTGTTCAACGATCGGAGCAGGGTGTCGACTGGCTCGTCGCGGAAGTCCGTGACACCGGGATCGGCATCCCTTCGGAGAAGCTCGAAACGATATTCGAGTCCTTCCGCCAAGTGGACACGGGTTTGTCGCGCAACTACCCCGGCCTCGGCCTGGGCCTGGCTCTGGTGCGCAAGCTTGCCAAGCTCATGCATGGTGAGGTCTCCGTTGTAAGCGCGCCCGGATCGGGCTCCACCTTTACCGTGCGTTTGCCGTTGCGCATGCCTACGGAGCCCGCACACGGCGGTAGAGCCGTCCAGGGCCGCGGCGAGTCTATACTTACGATTCTGGCGGTTGAGGACAATCCGATCGGGCTGATGGTGCTTCACCATGCGCTCGAACGGCACCGGATTCAGGTGGATGGCGCATCGTCGGGCCGGGCTGCCCTGGAAGCCGCCGCGAAGCGGCGCTATGATCTGGTTCTGATGGATCTCCAGATGCCCGAGATGGACGGCCTGCAGACGACCGCGGCCATGCGTGAGCTGCCTGGTTACGACACGGTTCCGATTCTGGCGCTCACCGCCAATGCTTCCGACGAACTGCGCGATCTCTGCCGCGAGCGGGGCATGCAGGCCTTTCTGTCGAAACCATTCGAAACCAACGTGCTGCTGGCGGCCATTTCCAAATTCGTCAAGACGGATTCCAAGTAGTCCCGGCGTGCTAGATTCGGAGAAGAGATGACTCCGAATGACGAGGAGCGCCTTACCGATTACAGCGAAGACGGCGTCGACTTGACGCTGATCCGGTGGATGCTCTCGCTCACGCCGGCTGAGAGGTTGCGGTTTTGCCAGCAGCACGTCAACGGAATTCTTGCAATTCGCGAATTGAATGCCGGACGCTGACTTTATCCTTGCGCTCCGCGCGCTTTGTGAGGGAGGTGTCGATTTCATCCTCGTGGGCGGACTTGCCGCAGTCGTGAACGGCGCCCCGGTTGTCACCTTTGACGTCGATGTTGTTCACTCTCGGGACGCGGCGAATATCGCTCGTGTTCTCCCGGTGCTTGAGGCTCTAGACGCGATCTTTCGCATTCAACCCCATCGCCGTCTCAGACCAACGGCCAGTCATCTTGCCTCTCCGGGTCATCTCAACCTGGTGACAAGACTGGGGGCTTTGGATCTACTCGGGACAATCGGCCGTGACCTTAGCTACCAGGATTTGCTTCCCCATTCGGTCGAAATGGATGTCGCCGAAGGCCTCCGCATCCGTGTTCTCGATCTTGAAACGCTCATCGCGATCAAGGAAGAGCTGACCGGTGAAAAGGACCGGGCCATGCTCCCCATCCTGCGCAGGACCCTCGAAGAGAAGAACAAGAAAGATGCGGGGCTAAAGCCGCGCGCAGGCTGAACGCCTGCTCCACTTGCTGAACCCCGCCCTGACGGGCGGGGCTTCAACACCGCTGGCAAGCCCCGCCTGTCAGGGCGGGGTTCCGCTGAAACAAGCCCTTGGTTGGGGGTATGCTGCTGGGTGCGGCGCTAGCCCCGCGCCACTTGTGACACTAGTCGAACAATGCGGCGAGCGGCATGGCGATGTCGGGGCGCGACGTGCGCAGGATGCCATCCTTGGCCTCGCGCATTCCTTCGGAGGTGTAGTGATACCCGCGGCGCGTACGCGGATCAACGACCCAGACGTTCGGCACGCTCATATTGAGATAGTCGTCGATCTTTTCCTGCGTACGGCTCATCAGATCGTCTTTTGAAAGAATCTCAACGCACAGAAACGGTGGATGCGTGATGATCTGTTCGTCCGGAGCGTTTGCCAGCAAGAGGCAGACGTCGGGAATGCGGAACCGTGTGTGTGTGACCTGTACCCGCTGCGCGACCAGCACCGTGATTCCCCATTCGGCTTCCCGCACGCCGCAGCAGCCAGCTAGAAGAGTCTGTGGCCTGCTGTGATCTTTTTCGCCCAAGTTCCTCTCCACAACTTCGCCGTCCACATATTCCCGGTCGGGCGAATATCCGGTGGATAGGTACTCGCGCACAGAGATCAGTGTGGCGGCCGGCATAGCTTCAGTATAGTGCTAGCGCGCGTTTCTGCCGGACGCCCACACGCTACGTCCCTCTAACCCATCGGGGGTTGCGATGCCCAGAAGGTCAAATACAGACGGAAGAACATCGATATCGGCGATTCGTCCGATTCTCTTTCGCGGCACTCTCGCGCCGTAAGCCATGAAGATCGCGTCGATCGTTCGTGGCCGGGCAACGTGACCGTGCACGCCGAGACTGGTTTCATTGGCGCCACCGCTTTCGAGAAAGAGACGGTCCGCTTCGGAGGTCGCAACCGCCCGAATTGTGTCGGCAGTCTGGGCGTTCCTCACCACGATCGATCCGCCTGGTGAGTAACGCGCAGAAACCGACCACCCCGGCCGGGTCGCGACAAACACGTCGCCCGACTTGGGATTGTCCAAGCCCAGATCGCCCAGCTCGGAGTGTCTGCGGACGATCTCAAATACCGTTTCGCCGCTTCCGGGATCGCGGAACTCTTGGAACGCCTTTACGATGTGTTCGACCATGGGCGCAACGGCCTCATTTCGCACCGTTCCCCGGGCGAAGCGGCTTTTGGCGTTGACGTATATATGACTGGAAGCGCCCCCTGGCCCACGCGCCCACACGTCTGTTTCACCTCGATCGGAAACGCGGAATCCGGCCACGGTGAGCAGATTCAAGATGCGAACCGTGGAGTGTGTCGGGACCATGCCGTGATCGCTCACCACAATGAACGACGTGCCCCGGGGGGCGCGTTCCATCCACCTGGTAAGCATCGCATCCGTGCGCAGATAGGCTTGCTCGACGATGCGCTGGTACCGCCGCCGGCGCGCACCACCTTCGGCATCGTAATCCGCCTGCCGGGAATCGCTAAGCAGGTATCGGTGCTGCACCTGGTCCAACAGAGGCACGTACGTCAGTAACAAGTCCCAATCGTTCCGGCGCAACGTGAACTGTACTGCGCGCGAGATGTAGTCCGTCATCAAGTAGGAGTCGGCAAGCCATACGCTCTCCGACACGATGCCACGATTTGTAAGCCGATTGTCCGCCTCGACCGGCGAATACCCGATCGCGCGTTGCATCTCCGCCAAATGAGCTGGATCATTTGTCGTTTGCTCAATGAGGGGACTCGCGTAAAGTCTGTCGTGTCCCTGTTCGGATGGTGTATCCAGAATCTGCGCCCACACCCAGCGGGTGGCACCGTTCATGGGAAGTAGGATCGTGCACGGACTCTGCCGATCGAGCACGCATTCCGATCCGCTCAGAGCTGAGACGCGATACCGATGACTCGATTCCGGCCCCAGGGAGAACACGTGGAGCGGAATGGTGCCGCCAGCGCGTGGACGCAGCTCCAGCGCCGGCGCCTTGTCCATGGGTCCGAGCTCACCGACAACGGCCTGCGACAAGGAAGCCGGAAATGCCACCGTGAACGTGCACGTGTCGTCCAGGCGGCTCGCACCCGCACCAGGAGCGGTAATGCAGGTGACCCGTTTGCCGTGGCGCGCCGCGAGGGTCCAGATTCGGTCTCTCTCCGTGGGCGCTGAGAACCCGTTGCTCGCTTCTCCCTCGGCGCGAATGTCACCACCAAGGATCGGGACGCTCACACCGACAATTCCATGAGCGGCAGGCCATGTGCCTGAGTAGAGACTGGCGTGCACGATCGGCGTCGACGATACGTTAACCGGGTCCAGCGCCTCCGCCCACGTGCCACGGGCCATCATTCGCCCGAAGGCGCCCTGGCGAGGCAGAATGCCGCGAGCCAATAGATCTTTGACGGTCGCGTCCGAGCCGGCATCGAGCGTTACCAGCACAACGCGGGCTCCCACAGGAACCGCCAGGAGCGCCATCACAAAAAGGACTCTGACGTGCCTCACTTCCCGAGTATGCTTCGGCGGCGAGCGCGCTTGAATGCCCGAATCCGCGTTTTACCGGTACTTTTCCGCGACCTTGCGCCTTAAGCTGGTTGGAGAGATCCCGGTATTTCGCCGGAATGATCGCGTGAAATGCGCCGGGTCGTCATACCCGAGATGAAAACCGATCTGGGATACATCCCAGTCGGTGTGCAATAGAAGCCGGCTGGCTTCAAGGTGGAGTCGCTTCCGAATCAGCATGCCAACCGAGGTGCCGGAATAGCAGCGCGCGACCGCCGAGAGATGGTCCGGACTCACACACAGCGATTCTGCATAAAACGAAACCTGATGGTGCTCTCGAAAATGACCTTCAATCAATGCGTTCAGCCGCGCCATCAGGCCCGAGTTGTCCAGCGGTCCGTTCGCCGGCGTGCCGTCGCCGCACAGCAGGATCATGAATTGAGTGAGAAGCGAATCCAGCATTTGAGGTAGATACGACGGGCGCATCTGTATTTCGCGCCACATGTACTCGGCCACCTCGGTGAGACGGGCCATGGCGGGCAACGGTGGACACGTGACCGCTGCTTGGCGGGTCAACTGCGGCGCTGCCAATCGCGCAAAGCCATCGAAGGCATCGGGAGTGAACACGACCAGGTGAACGTCAAGCGGTTCCTCCAAAGCGATGCGCCGCACCTGCCG
>JBGPHB010000203.1:0-7215 GCA_041484155.1 Bryobacteraceae bacterium | reverse complement strand
CTGACGGGCGGGGCTTCTCGTGCGTTTGCAAGCCCCGCCCGTTAGGGCGGGGTCGCGTCCGTAATCATGGGCTAGGGGTGTAACTTATTGAGTGCTTTGGTACCTTTATAAGTGCCGGGAGGGATCACGATGAGATCTGCGTTAGCTGTCTTGGCCGCGGGTTTTAGTATGCTCGTCTCCGCTGTGCCGGTACTCGCGCACCATTCCTTCGCCGCGGAGTACGACGCGAACAAGCCGATGAAGATTACCGGCACTGTTACGAAGATGGAGTGGATGAATCCCCATGCCCGTTTCTATGTCGACGTGAAGGACGACAATGGCAATGTGACGAATTGGAACTTTGAACTCGGCGCCATTCCCGTGCTGTTGAAGCAGGGCTGGAGACGGGATTCCCTGAAGGCGGGCGATCAAGTCACGGTCGAGGGTAACCTGGCCAAAGACGGTTCAAAGAGCGCCAACGCCCGGAGCGTCAGGCTGCCCGACGGCCGCAGGGTGTTTGGCGGGTCGTCCGCGGGAGACGTCCCTACACAGTAGCCGGGAGCGAGGTTCGTGAAAAAGCCTTTTGTGGTCTCGTTGGGAATCGCGACGCTCGTCTTGTCCCTCACCTTGTCCAGCGCCGCAGCCCAGGATCAAGCCACAACTCTGGGTGCGCCTCCCGGCAGGGGATTCGGCCGTGGTCCTCGCCCCGTTGGGCCTCCCGGGCCGGTGCCCCGCTTGTCCGACGGCAAACCCGACCTCACCGGAGTCTGGAACGGGTTCGGAGGAAGCGGCCAGGACGGCCCCATGCAGCCATGGGCGGCCAAGATCGTCGCCGATCACCGGGCCAAAGGAGGCGCCGAGGATTTCGAAGCGCGCTGCCTTCCTGGTGGCCCTCCCCGCGCCGCCCCCTACCACACCTCGCTCTTCGCGACCCCCAAGCTGGTGCTGATGCTGTTTGAGGGCAATACCCATATGTTTCGCCAGTTCTTTGTCGATGGCAGCAGTCATCCCAAGGACCTGAAGCCGACTTGGTATGGAGACTCGCGCGCCCACTGGGACGGAGACACTCTGGTGGTCGACACCGTCGGCCTGTTTGAGAAGTCCTGGTACGACTTCGGAGGAACTCCGCACACCAAGCAGATGCACCTCACTGAAACTTTCCACCGCCGTGACTTCGGGAACATGGAAATGAAGGTCGTCATTGAAGACCCCGGCGCTTTGACCATGCCCTGGACCATCAATAGAACCTCCACGCTCGAGACCAGCTTCGAGATGACCGAGTACGTCTGTAATGAAAACAACCAGGACCCCGCGCACCTGGACGCCACTTTCAAATGAGAGGGGCCTCAATTTTGGCGATGGTGGTCGCATTGGCGATGTTCTCGAGCGGCCAAGGGAAAAATGGCGTGCCGCCGGTAGTGGCGCGAAAGCCTCCTGCGCCCCCGTCCGGACCGACTCCCCACGCCGAAGACGGCAAGGTGGATTTATCCGGCGTCTGGGTTCCAGTAAGCGTCTTGTTGCCGGGTGATCCTTCCTATCAACCCTGGGCAAAGAAGCTCCACGAGGAGCGAAAAGCAAACAAGGGCAAAGACGACCCGGAGCGCTTTTGCCTGCCCAACGGCGCAGTCCGGATTAACGCGCTGCCCTACAAGATCGTGCAGGGTCCGAAGATGGTCATGCTGCTTTGGGAGGGCAATACCCACAGCTATCGGCGATTTTTCCTGGACGGCCGCGCCCCCAACCTCGAAATTGAACCGGAGAGCTGGACCGGGCAATCCATCGGCAAGTGGGACGGCGATGCGCTGGTCGTCGATACGGTGGGCTTCAACGACAAAACCTGGCTGGACTCGACCGGTAAGCCGCATAGCGACGCGATGCACTTGACCGAGCGCTACCGGCGGCCGGATCTTGGCCACCTGAGCGTCGAACTGACCATCGAAGACGAAAAGGCCCTTACCAAGCCGTACACCTTTACTCGAACCTTCACTCTTGCACCGAATTGGGAACTGCAAGAGTACATCTGCCAGGCAATCCTCGACGGCATTTATTGAAAACCGTTAGCAACTGCCGCCTGGAGTTTCTACATTTTTGGAATGGAACCCCGCCCTAACGGGCAGGGCTTTGCGGGTTTGCACCCGTCCACGGCACTCGTCAACCACTCCGGAAAGCCCCGCCCGTTAGGGCGGGGTTGCAGCGGTTGGCAACCGCCCACAGATTTGACATCACCGTTGAATCGGATTGATATTGTTGACTAGGGGATTACCGTGCGTCTAACCTTCACCGCTGCTTGCTCATTCATCGGGGCTCTCGGGCTCTTTGCTCAGAGCGACCGCCATACGATCACCTCTACGATTGCGGACCTGGCTCGTATGCCGGATGGCAAGCCCGACTTGAGCGGCATCTGGCAGCATCCCTACGTCCCCGACATGACCGAGGATCGAACCGACCAGAAGGGCGCCGGGCCGCTTCCCTTCACACCCTGGGGAGCCGACAACTTCAAGAATTACGACGTGTCGAAGTTTGACTATACCGGGCATTGCCTGCCGTTTGGTTTGATACGGTCCGTGAACGTGGGCGGGTATCCGATCCAGCTCGTGCAGAACAAGAAATACATCGCGGAGCTCTTCGAGCAGAATACCTGGTTTCACGTGATCCACATTGATGGGCGCGATCATCCCAAGAATCTGGAGCCCACCTGGTTTGGGCACTCGGTCGGCAAATGGGACAGAGACACGCTGGTGGTCGACACCATCGGTTTCAACGGCAAAACCAGGCTGGACACCATCGGACATCCTCACACCGACGCCCTGCACGTCATCGAACGCTTCCAACTCACCGACGCTCAGCACATGGCCTACGAAATCACAATCGACGACCCCAAGGCCTACACGAAACCGTTCAAGAACAATCGCGTCTTCACCCTCATGAAACCGGGCGAGGAGCTGATCGAATACTCCTGCGAAGAGAACAACCGGGACCTGACCGAGGGTCACATAAAGTGATAAGCTCATGCACATGCAGGCTCGCGTTCTGGCGCTTCTCGGTCTGGCGCTACAGTTAAACTCGCAACAGCGACCGGCCAACACGGTAGATTACCGCCGCGATATTCAACCGATTTTGAGCAAGAGCTGCGTCCAGTGCCATGCGGGCAACGCCGCTCCGGCCGAGTTGAAACTGGACACGCCCGAAGGCCTGCTGCGCGGCGGCACGTCGGGCGCGGCCGTAGTTCGAGGCAATGCCGAGCAGAGCCAGCTTGTGGTGCGCATCGCGGATACCAACGCCAACAATCGGATGCCCCCGCCGCCCAATGCTCCGCTCAGTGCGCAGGAGATCGCGGTGATCGCCGCCTGGATCAACCAGGGAGCCAAGACGGGCGAGGCCACGGTCGACTTCGCGACTCAGGTGCAGCCGATCTTCCAAATCGCGTGCTACTCCTGTCACAGCGGCAACTCGGTGAAGGGTGGATTGCATCTTGATGTAAAATCTGAGGCCCTGAAGGGTGGCGCGTTGGGTCGCGACATTGTTCCGGGAAACAGCCAGGACAGCCTCTTGCTGCACCGCGTTCTCGGCGACAATGGCTTGTCGCGCATGCCCATGACCGGCACGCCGCTTACGGCGCCGCAAATCGCGACTCTTCGGACCTGGCTCGACCAGGGCGCCGCTTGGCCGGACACGGCAGGTGCGCCGAAGCACTGGGCCTATTCGAAACCGGCCCGTCCGGCGCTTCCCTCGGTGAAGGATTCGGCCTGGGTCAAGAATTCGATCGATCGCTTCGTTCTGGCGAAGCTCGAGCAAAAAGGGTTGAAACCTTCGCCCCAGGCGCCCAAGGAGACCCTGGTCCGCCGGCTGTACCTGGACGCCATCGGACTCCCGCCGAGCCCGGCCGAGGTAGATCAATTTGTAAACGACCAGCGCCCGGATGCCTACGAACGGCTGGTCGACAATTTACTTGCCAACCCGCATTTTGGAGAGCGCTGGGCCACGAAGTGGCTCGACCTCGCCCGGTATGGGGATTCTGACGGATACGAAAAAGACCGCCAGCGTCCCGGCGCTTATCCCTACCGCGACTGGGTCATCAAGGCGTTCAACGCGAACATGCCCTTCGACCAGTTCACGATTGAGCAACTCGCCGGTGATCTGTTGCTCAGTCCCGTTCCCCAGCGCAAGAACTGGGTTGCGCAGGAAACAAACGATCCGAAAATCGCCACGGGTTTCGTGCGCAGTTCCATGTTGAACACCGAAGGCGGCACCGATCCGGAGGAGCAGAACTGGGTAGCGCAGTCCGATCGCGCCACCACAGTGGGCAACGTGTGGCTGGGCTCCACCACCCAGTGCACGCAGTGCCACAACCATAAGTACGATCCGTTCACGCAGAAACAGTTTTACCAAATGGTTGCGTTTTTCAATAACGCCAAGTTCGGTGGCCCTGTCTTCATCGATCCTAACGATCCGGACGCCGCGGCAGCCGCTCCCGGCCGGCGTAGCTTCAATGAAGGCACACTGGAGCTGCCCACTCCGGAGCAGGCCAAGACACGCGACGCCCTCCGCGCCGAACTCAGAACCTGGCAAGCCAAGCTGAGCGCCGTCACGCCTGAATTCCAAAAGGCCGAGGCGGATTGGGAGCAGGCCGTCCTGGATGCCGAAAAGTCGTGGCAGCCGCTCCGTCCGACGCGTCTGGAATCCACCGGCGGCAGCACTCTGACGTTGAGGCCGGATGCTTCGATTCTTGCGTCGGGGAAGAATCCCGACTTGGACACGTATATTCTCGAGGCGAAATCTACGGTGAATGGCGCCATTACCGGGCTCCGGATCGAAGCGCTGCCGGATCCTGGCCTTCCTCAGGGCGGGCCCGGCCGCGACTACTACGGCAATTTCCAGATGACTGCGGTGAGCATCGAGCACGGACCTTCCCCTCAAAGGCTCTCGAAGGCCGATTTCGTGGAAACGGCTTCGGACGACATGGTCACCAGGCTCCAGAATAAGGACCAGAAAGTCGAGCAGATCTGGAGAGTGGACGCCACCCGTGACGGCGAACGGAAACGGCGCCAGTTGGTGATCGTGGCGGAGCAGCCTTTCAAGGTCACGACCAGCGACACTCTCAGAATCAGCCTGACACAGGTTTCCGAGTATCTCGGAGTGGCGATCGGCAACTTCCGTATATCGGTGACGACGGCGGCAGATCCGAAGAAAGCCACCGAAGTTCCGCACGACCTTCGCCAGCGGCTGAATACTCCGCGTGAGCAACGCCCGGCTGCTGTTCCCGCAGCCGGCGGACGCGGCGGCCGGAGTGGCGGCAATACGGAAGATCCCCTGATGCGCCAGTGGCGCACCGTAGCTCCCGAATTGGCCGACGTACGCGCCAAAATCGCCGCCCTCAACGCTCAGATCGCCGCTCTCCAGATTCCAAGCGCGCCGGTTCTTTCGGAAGATACGAAGACGACACAGCCGACCGCGTTTGTGCGCGAGCGCGGGGCTTTCGTGAGCAAGGCGGAAGAAGTGCAAGCCGATGTCCCGGCGTTCCTGGGTGCCCTGCCCGCGGACGCACCCAAGAATCGTCTGGGATTGGCGGAATGGCTGGTCAATGGAGAGAACCCGCTGACGGCCCGCGTCAGGGTGAATCAGATGTGGGAGACGGTCTTTGGCATGGGAATCGTCGAGACCGCCGAAGACTTCGGCACCCAGGGTTTCCCGCCCTCGCACGGTGAGTTGCTCGACTTCCTTGCCACGGAGTTCCAGAGCAAAGCGTGGGACCAGAAGGCCATCATCCGTCTGATGCTCACGTCCAACACCTACCGCCAATCGTCGAAGGTGACGCCGCAGCTTTTGGAACTCGATCCCAGGAATGCGCTGCTCGCGCGCGGACCTCGTTTCCGCGCGGAAGCGGAAATGATTCGCGACGTCACGCTTTCCGCCAGCGGCCTGATGAACCTGAAGATGTTCGGTCCCGCAGTCATGCCGCGCCAGCCGGATGGCCTCTGGATCTTCCCGTACCAGCCGGACAACGACCGCTGGATCGAGAGCAAGGGCGCGGATCGCTACCGCCGCAGCATGTATATTTTCATCCGGCGAACCGTACGGTATCCCAGTCTGACCGTGTTCGACGCTCCTTCCCGCGAAGTCACTGTGGTGAGGCGGAGCCTATCGGACACGCCTTTGCAAGCTCTGACCGCGCTCAACGACCCGGCCTTCTTCGAAGCCGCGCAAGCCATGGCGAAACGGATTGTGAAGGAGGGCGGAGGGGACCCGTCCTCCCGCGTGACCTACGGCTTCCGCCTGGCCACCTCGCGACGGCCGGATGCCAGAGAGATGAAAACGCTCCTGTCATCGTATGAAAAGGACAGGCAATACTTCGCCAAGAACCTGAAGGAAGCCGAATCCGTCGCCGGCACGAAAGACCCGGAGCTGGCGGCATGGACGGCGCTTTCCAACGCGCTGCTGAATCTGGACGAAACGCTGACCAAGGAATAAGACTCCTATGAATCCGGAAGAGATCTTAAAGAGACTGCACGCGGAGGGAGTGAAGCGCAATACCCGCCGGCATTTCTTCCACGAGGTTTTCGGGACAGCCGGGTTCGGAATCGGCGCCGCCGCGCTTACCGGGCTGCTCGGCGATGAGCAGACGCTTTCGGCTGCCAGTTTGGGGAAGCATGCCCTCGACTTCGCGCCCAAAGCCAAGAGCGTCATCTATCTGCAACAAGCCGGTGGCGTGCCGCACATCGACATGTGGGATTACAAACCGGTGCTTGCGCAGCGCGATGGCCAGCCGGTTCCCGAGAGCCTGATCAAGGGCGAGCGGTTCGCGTTCCTCCGCGGAATTCCCAACCTGGCCAACACGCCGTTTACATTCAAGCAGTACGGCAAATCAGGCGTGTACCTGTGCAACCTTCTGCCCCATCTGGCCACCGTGGTGGACGATATCTCCTGGGTCAAATCGATGCACACCACGCAGTTCAATCATGGCCCGGCCCAGATCTTCCAGATGACCGGCCATCAGATTCCCGGGCGGCCGGCGTTCGGTGCGTGGCTCTCCTACGGCATTGGGAGCGAAGCCAAGGACCTGCCGGCCTACGTCGTGCTGCTTTCGGGCATGTCGAACCCGGATGGTGGCAGCGCGTGCTGGGGCAGCGGTTTCCTGCCCACGGTACATCAGGGCGTGCCTTTCCAGAAGCGTGGCGATCCGATTAACTTCGTCTCGGACCCGGAAGGGATGAAGAAGGAAACGCGGCGCCGCATTCT
>JBGPHB010000202.1:0-7255 GCA_041484155.1 Bryobacteraceae bacterium | reverse complement strand
CGACCGGTACCGCTTCTTCGACGGTGCTTTGCTTGGGGTCTTCTTGACTTTCGGAGCCGACGTGGTCGCGGCCACCGTCCACACCGCAAATGCACATGCGGCGATCCCGAGCTTTAGAAAGCGCACCTTCATTGATTCTCGCGGGCCTGCACACCCGCCGTATCCTTCAATTGTCGCAGTTTGTACTGGTTATAGCCATCCCGCAGGGCATTGTACAGCAGTTCGCCCACAATCTTCGCCCCGGCCGGCATGGGATGGATGAAGTCCGCGCCCACCAGGCGTGGCTCGGCGCTATACCACCGCCCCATGGTCCCTTCGCCGCCCATCGCCTGAAACGTGTTGAAAAACGCCGCGCCGGTTTCATTGGCGACCCCCGACTCGATGCTTACCAGCCGCGGCAACAAAGCGATGGTTTCGATTTCCCCGTTCGCTTGCCGTTCGCCGCGGTCCATGGGGCTCATCAGCAACACGGACGTTCCGGGCAAGGCCGCATGCACCCGCCGCACCACTTCTTTCATCTCCGCCGCCCAGGTCCCGTTGACGAACTGCGCGAATCCGCTCTCGTTGGTTCCGTAGTTGACAATCACCAAGTCGGGCTTGTAGTGGTTCAGCTCGGCCGCCCAATGCCGCCCGTTGAAGGCCCTGGAAAGCAGCGTCACGTTCGCGCCATTGATCCCCAGGCTGTTGTAGACCACGCCCGGCCCGACCTTAAGAAACTCGGCGCCGTACAGCCGCACCATGCCGCGCGTGACTCGCAACGTGAACCGTGTGGATCCGGCCGGAAACTCGAAGCGTGCATATCCGGGAGCGCTCGCCTCCGCCGTCGTCTCTACTTCGCCGAGCGGCTGGTCTTCCGCTTCAACGGAGAATGCACCGCCATTCGGTTGAGCGAGGTACGCGATTTCGACCGTTCCGCGGGAAGCACCCCTGGTCAGCCGCCAATGTGCGGTGGCCCCGAGCCCGCCAACCGAGCTAACGCCGCCCAGCCCGTGCATCCCATCCCTAAACAGAGCGATACCCGCGATGTCGTTCTTCCAGTTCGACGCGTTCATCTCCACGCCGCGATGTCCATACCAAGCCCACGGACGCGAAATCAGCACGAATCCGGTGCCCCCATCGCCGAACTCTTTTTGAAGCATCGCGCGCGCGTCGGCGGTGATCAAGTCCGCCGTCGTGGGTGAATCGCCGTAGTGTACGATCTGCGTGGTTCCGCCCCGCAGCAACGATTCGTAGAAGTGGTCCAGGCTGTGCGCGGAGTCAACCAAATTCTTGGGCGCGGTCGCCTGTAGGCGTTTCGCCCGCAGTTCCGCCATTGCGACCGGGTCGGTCTCCGGGTCGCCCTGCGTTTTGGGCAGCGGGAAATCCAGCACGCTCGGGATGTTGTGTGGATCGAGAGACGTGTAGTTCTTCAACGACGGAGCGACTTGCGGCATCAGAATGAGCGCGCCGAACGTGAGCATCGTCAGAGCCGTCTTGATGGGGATCCCGCTTCGCATTCTTGCCTTCAAAACTTGTTATAGATAAACGGTGTTGCTCCCGTTTGCGCCACGTATTGCAGCCCGATCACCAGCAGCGCCAACGCCATCGCCTGCGCGTAGAATGGCGCTCGCGCAAACATATTCAGACTAAAGTCATACCATTTCTTGGGGACATAATGCGCCAGCGCGCCGATCGCCAGCACGAACACCAGTGGCCCGGACACATTGGCCAGGGAGGCGGTCAGGGAGCCGATGCGCGCGAGAATCGCCAGCGCGTTTTCTAAACTTGTCGCCCGGAAGAATACCCAGGCGAAAGTCACGAAATGAAACGTTACAAGAATGTTGACGTAGCGCCACGCCCCGGTAGCTTTCGCCTTTCCGCGCCAGGCCTGCCACAACCGCACGACCGCGAGCCCGATCCCATGCAGAGCTCCCCAGATCACGAAATTCCAGCTTGCGCCGTGCCACAATCCTCCCAGCACCATGGTGATCACCAGGTTCGTGTACGTGAAGATCTTCCATTTCGAGCGCAAGCCCGGCAGCGAAAAATACAAGTAATCGCGCAGCCAGTTGGAAAGCGAGATGTGCCACCGGCGCCAAAAGTCGGTCACGCTTTCGGCCGCGTAGGGACGGTTGAAGTTCGCCGGCAGCTTGATCCCCAACAGGAGCGCCGATCCCAACGCGATGTCCGTGTATCCCGAAAAATCGTAGTAGATCTGCAGGGCGTAAGCATACACTGCGATCAGCGTTTCAGTCCCCGTGTAGAGGTTCGGAAAATCGAACACTCGATTGACGAGATTCGCGGCAAGGAAATCCGCTACCAGCAGCTTCTTCATCAATCCGACCCCGATCAGGAACAGCGCGCGCCCCCCGTCGGAAGGATCGAGCTTCTTGGGCTTATCAAACTGGTCCACCAGCGACGAGACGCGCGTAATCGGACCGGCAATCGTAGTCGGAAAGAACGAGACCGCCGCCAGGTACGCCAGGTAGCTCTTAGTCCCCTTGGCATCGCGGCGGTAGACGTCGATGGTGTAAGTGAGCGCCTGGAAAACATAGAACGACAGGGTGAGCGGCACAGTCCAATGCCACCTGAATAACGCGAGCATGCCGAGGTTCATCAGGATGCTAGCCGTAACCAGCAGCCGCCGCACCAGCGTGCTGCTCGAGTACTGCATGCCCAGTCCAAAGACGTAATCGCAACTCGAAACCGCCGGAATCAGCGACAGATAGAACAGATCCCACTTGGAGTAGAAGAAGTAGTTAGCCAGCAGGATCACGCCCAGCGCCGCGATCCGCACCCGCGACATTGGCCAATACAGAAAAAAGATGGCGAAAAGAAAGATGAAGTACGTGGAGGAAGAAAGCAGCAAGTATCAGGATACAAAAAACCGGGACAGCAACCCCTTCTTTGCCGGCCTCACTTTGCGTAGGTCTTGGTGTACTTGTTGCGCGAGTTGTACACGGTGAACGACCCGTCGGCTTGCGCAGAAACCCTCAGGTATTTGCCTTCGCACTGCTCGTCGACATTGGCGATGAATGTGTCCGGCGCGTTCGTCTCCTTGCCTCCGGCAATGGCGAAGTGCAGTTGCCACAGATCCTCGAGTCCCGGCGACGCTCTCAGTACTTTCCACGCCTCCGGATTCCCGCCCTTGCGCGCGCCGTTGTTCATGATCACCACCCGCGGCGCCATCGCGTAAATCGCCTGGGGTGACGCTGCCGTCCCGTGGTGGGTCGTCAGAGACAGGTCTACGGTGCCCACGCGATTCTCCGGACACAGCAACGCGAGTTCCTTGTTCCAGGTAATATCGCCGAGATCGGCGAAGCGGAACTTACCGAACTGGACCAGCACCCCGCCCGACTGTGGATTCTCTCCCTCTTCGCCCTGATGGGGAGCAATCCCGGCACAATGCGGATTCGGCTCGCCCTTGTGATCGATGTGCTCGCCGGCGGCGACCATAACCGTCACGTCGAGTCCTTTCACCGGGATCGTGTCACCCGGCTTGACGACCCGGTGCTCGCCCTTGGCAAACACGGCGGCGTAGGGTTGAGGATACTTGCCTCCCGCTTCAACGCTGGGGCCGTGATCGAGGAACACGCTCACAGGAAGCCTTTCGGCCAGATTCGGCACCCCGCCCTCGTGGTCAGGATGATGGTGCGTGATCAGCAGGTAATCGATGTGCTTGACATGGGCAAGCTTCGCCGCCGCCGCGATCCGGTCCGCGTCGCGCCCGCTAAAGCCGGCGTAGCCCGTATCGATGAGCAGCGTCTGGCCCGACGGAGACACGACCAACGTCGACTGGCCCCCCTCGACGTCAATCGAGAAGATTTCGAGGGTCTTGGCGGCCTGAGCCAACCCCGCCAGGCCAAGTACCAGAGCAATGAGTTTCCGCATGAAACACAGATATTATCATGACCGAGCGGGAACCAATCCGAATGGCGTATCGTACATAGAGGGTAGATGCCGTATTGCTGCCAGTGCGGGACCACGGTCGGGTCTTCGGACCAGTTCTGTTCCAAGTGCGGCCTGCGCCAGCCGGGGAAGTCGCCGCCGCCGTTTAACCCGGGCGATTTCATGAACGGCATCAGCAGCCGCAACGCTTCCCTGCTCTGCTACATCCCCATGGTGGGCTGGATCGCCGCCATCGTCGTGCTGGCCAGCCAGCGTTTCCGGCAGGAGACCCGAGTCCGTTTTCATGCCTTTCAGGGCCTGTATTTGTTCGTCGCCTGGCTCCTGGTGGAGTGGGTGGTTTCACCGGCTTTGTACGTCACCAGCTACGGTTTCGGGAACCCGTTCGCCCGCCTGGCCACCGGCGGCCTGCACCTGCTGATCTTCGCGGCCTGGATCGTCATGCTCATCAAGATCACCCACAACGAGGACTACCGCCTGCCAATCGTCGGGGAACTGGCCGATCGGTCGGTGAGTGAACAGCGCTCCTAATACCCGGGTTTAGTGCCCCTGGCTCATTTTGATGGTTCAAACTGAGCACGTGTGCTCTCGTAAGGGAACTTTGCGTCCGGCGTTGTGTAGGTCAGGATCAAATCACCGGAGTAGTGAGAGCGGTCGCATTCACCCGCGCGTTCGTAATTCTAATAACCCTAGTAACCCCGCCCGAAGCACCCGAGAGCTCTTCTTCTGTGGCTTCCCGGGTTGGCGTTTCCGGCGCGCTCACTTGCTCACCGGCTGGTTCTGACACGTCTTGCTCTTTTGGATCAGGCATTGTGAAACCCTCCGTCAAGGAGATTATCACAGTCTCCTGGTCTGTGGCGGTCGTTTCCTACCCCAGGGGGGAGTGGTGGTATAATTATTCATCCGAATGAATAATTACTCAGTCGGCATCGTCGGGTTCCGAGGCTACAGCGGCGCGGAGACGGTGGCCATCCTCGCGCGGCATCCCCATGTGGAACCGGTGCTGCTCGAACATCGCGAGGCTGAGGATCGGCAGGTTCCGATCGGCCACTCGGGGCCCCGGCGCCTCCCGTGTACGCCCGACGCCGTGCGCTCGGCAGGCCTTGCCGCCGTGTTCCTGGCCACGCCCGCTGACGTCGCCATGGAGCTGGCGCCCGCGCTGCTCGAGACCGGGGTGAAGGTGATCGATCTGAGCGCCGCGTTCCGCCTCGGCACCGCGGAGCACTACCAGCGCTGGTACAAAGAGCCTCACACCCAACCCGGTCTGCTGGCTGAAGCCGTCTACGGGCTGCCCGAGTTCTGCCGCGCGGGGATCCCCGGCGCCCGCCTGATCGCCAATCCGGGTTGCTATCCGACGGCAGCCAATCTGGCTCTTCGGCCTCTGCTCGATGCGGGCGTGATCGAGCGCGAATCGGGTATTGTCTGTGACGCCAAATCCGGCGTCAGCGGCGCGGGTAGAAAGCCGACGCTGAAGACCAGCTTCTGCGAAGTCACCGAGAACTTTTCGGCCTATTCAATCTTGGATCATCGCCACGTCCCGGAGATCCTACGCACTTCAGGCCTGGAAGAAGGCGAGCTGAGCTTCACGGCACATTTGATTCCGATCGACCGTGGCATCCTCGAGACCATCTATTTCCGTACCAAGGAGATTCGTTCCGCGGACGAACTCCTCGAAATCTACCGGCAGCGCTACTCCGGCGAGCCGTTTGTGCGCCTGTATGCGCCCGGCCAAGTGCCGGACGTGCAATCGGTGGCGCATACGAACTTTTGCGATCTTGGGATCAAGTATGACCCGCAAACCCGCCGTGCCGTGGTCGTGGCGGCCATCGATAACCTTGGAAAAGGCGCCGCCGGCCAAGCCGTACAGAACATGAACCTCGCGCTCGGCTACGAGGAGACGACGGGGCTCCTTTGAAGCTGTTGATCAAACTCGGCGGCACCCTGCTGGACGCCGACGAATCACGTCAGCGGCTTGCCCTTGAGATCACGCGGGTGGCGGCACAGGCGGCGGTCGTAGTGGTCCACGGCGGCGGCAAGCAGATGACTCGGTTTCTGGCCGAACGCGGCATCGAGAGCCGGTTCGTCAACGGCCTGCGGGTCACGACACCAGAGGTGCTCGACGCCGTAGTCAAGGTCTTCGCCGGAAGCGTGAACGCTCAATTGGTTTCGGCATTTCGGGCCGCCGGGGCGCGACCCGTCGGCCTGAGCGGCCTCGACGCCGGCCTGGTCGACGCCGAGCCGCTCGACCCGGACCTGGGCCACGTCGGCCGGCCGGTTCGATCCGATCCCCGGCTGATTGAACTCCTGACGCGGGAACACTTCTTGCCGGTGGTCGCCTGCGTCGCGGGGGACGCTCACGGCGCCATCTACAATGTGAATGCCGATCAGATGGCGGTGGCCTGCGCGACCGGATTCGGGGCCGGGAAACTGATCTTCTTGACCGATGTGGACGGCGTTCGTGACGGCGCGGGCCAAACACGGGCGATGTTAACGTCGATCGAGGCGACCGAGTTGATCCGGCAAGGCGTCGCGACTGGCGGAATGCAGGCCAAGCTCGAGGCAGCCCTCCTAGCGCTCGATCGGGGCGTAGAAGAGGTGATCATAGCCCCCGGCGCCGTCCCAGGCATCGTGGGGAATCTGCTCGCGGGCCAGCAGATCGGAACACGCGTCGTTTTGAGCTAGAATTTCTGTCTCTCTCAGCGATAAGTTAGGCGTGAGCCGGTTTACGGAACACGCGCTGAACATCCTGGACGCCGCCGAGTCGGCTTCCACCCGCGGCGAATCCTGCTCTGAAATGACCATCCTCCTCGGCCACGACGGCGCCATCCGCATGTTCGCCGATTCCGACTGGCCCCTCGATTCGCTGGCCTCACACCACGGCGCTCAAACCGCTTATCGCGTCAGTGAACGTTCCGGATCCGTGCGCGTCGAGGGCCGCGAAGGCTCGCGGACTTGTGTATTGGAGTCCGCCAAACCGTCCGTTACTGCCCGACTGCTGTTGGCCTCGCGCTAACCGCTCATTCACTCAGGTATACCCATCGAAGAATGCAGGCCAGGGCCTGCGTTACATCGACCGATCGACCACTTGGGACCGTAACGCAGGCCCCGGCCTGCTCATCGAGATCGGCCTTTGCGAGCGGCGCAAGGCGATACTTGCTCATCCAGTGCCGGTCTTCTTTCGTTCTCGATCTCGTCGGTGCCTTCCGCGTGCCTTAATTAACATCTCGGGCGAGGTTCTTCGCTGTGGTGTCGTCATACTCGCTGTATTGGCCACCCTCGACCTGCGTGAAACCGGCGCGAAGGTCTGCCCGAAGCTGCGCCTGCCGGTCGTCTCATTCCTTCAGAAGCCGGAGACCCTCGCGGATGACTT
>JBGPHB010000201.1:0-7263 GCA_041484155.1 Bryobacteraceae bacterium | reverse complement strand
GGATAGGGCCCCAACTCGTCGCCGGCGCGCGTGGAGACCGAGTAGGGATTCTTTCCGCTCGGGTCGATAGGATTCTCCGGCGGCTTGGCTTCTAAACCGACCACGCCATTCCGCGTATACATCCCCTGAATATCCGGCTGGCCGTCGGGCGTTCGCGAAGGCTGCGCCTGGGCTGACCATGCGAGCACGATCGTGAAGAAAAATCGTTCTCTCACCTTGCACCTCCCTTGAACGGAGCGTTCCTGAAGCGCTCCTCCTGCAGGTAAAACACGCACTCATATTCGAGCAGACGGGCATTCGGCTCCAGGCGCTTATAGAGGGGCATGCTGATCTTCCAGGGCCTGGTGAACACCTTGGGATCTTCGATGGCGGCTTCGTAGCGCAGGTGGCTTGCATCAATCGGCGCATAGCGCTCGACTACGTGCAGAGCGTCGCTATGGAAGTTGCCGGCGTGGTCAAACCAGGTTTGATCGTTGAAATTCCTCACGTCCACCACCAGCGTATTCCCCTCCCAGTGGCCTCGGGAATCTCCCATCCACGTGTCCGGTATCCCGTCGGGGTGCGGACTACCATCCAAGGGGATGGTACGAAGCGCGTGGGCAAACTCGTAGGTGATCGCGACCATCTTGGGCGTCTGCACGATTTTGAACGGATAGGGCATGTAGTTGGCGCGAGGGACGCCAGGCATGAAGCAGTTTGCTTCGGTCGGATCCGCGGTTTTGCGGCTCGCAAAAATTTCGCGCTTCTTCGCTTCGGCCCACGGCTGATAGGGAATCTCATTGCCCTCGACGATTCCCAGGCCGGGCGGTACGCCCAATTGTCCGCTGTGATCCTGGAGGTCCCATGCGGCGGAATTCAGGCCTTGCCACACGCCGCTGAAATCAGGCCTCGCAGGGGACTGCGCGTACGCCGGACTGCAGAGCAGCAATAGCGCGAACGATCGCCGCAGCTTCATGAGGGCTCCGGACGGGCTCGGCATGAGCGTAAGCACATCATGATACGGTCGAGTGTAGCAGTGATGATGCTTCCGTGGTGCGACCTCCTATTTGCGGGTGCGCGACACTAACATTTCTGAAAGTTCGCGGCTGTCTTGGCGTACACGTGGGCAGCACTTCCGTGTTGCCGCCGGGGTTTCTACATTTCTCAACTGAACCCCGCCCTGACGGGCAGGGCTTTGCGGGTTTGCGCCCGTCCACGGCATTCGTCAACCACCCCTGAAAGCCCCGCCCGTTAGGGCGGGGTCCGGGCGGCAGGATGAAGATCCTGACCCTACCACTTTTAGGTCGCGCACCTCCTATTTGCCGCCTAACCCGTTCTTCGTGAGGAACTCGCGAATCGCCAGATAGATTTTGGTTCGTTCCTCCGGCGTGAACCCGCCGTGTTTTCCTCCCGGAATGGTCACCAACTGGTTGGGGACATCGACCTTCGAGAGGGCCTCGGTCAGGCGTACAGAATGCTGATAGGGCACCGTCGGATCGGCGTCTCCCTGAATCGCAAGAACCGGCGGAAGTCCCGGCCTGACGTAGGTGAGCGGCGAGACTCGACGCGCGATCTCCTCCCGATTGGGCAGGCTGGCGAGCCACTGGACCGCGTACGTCTTTCGGTTGGGGCCGTCCAGCAGGTCAACCACGTCCGCGATGCCGTACCAGTCGATAATCGCCGCCACCTTCGGCAAAGGCGCTCCTGGGCATTGCCGGTCCAGTCCGGCGCTCTCCGGAATCATGCCCGTGGTAAGGGCGAGATGTCCGCCCGCGGATTCTCCGGTCAGCACCATGCGGTTCGTATCGAAGTCATACGTCTTCGCTTGTGCCGCCACATACCGCAAGGCGCAGAGGCAATCTTCCACTGCGGCGGGCGCCAGCGCCACGCGTCCCAGCCGGTATTCCACATTCACCACATTCCATCCCATCTCGAACCAGGGCATCAGCGACATCAGCGACTGTTCCTTGGAACCTTGCACCCATCCTCCGCCATGAATATAGATCAACGTGGGCTGAGGGCCCGTGGCGTTGCGGCGTTTGTAGATGTCCAGCTTCGCTTCATAATTGCTGGCGACCAAGTAGGTGACGTTGGGGATGACCTGGTACTCGTTGGCGGCATGCGTGGCCCACAGCGCCGGCGGCGATAGCTGGGCAAAGGTTGGTAGTGCGCCCGCCGCCAGGAGCGTCAGGACGAGAGACTTAAGGATTGAATTTCCGCGCATCATTCTTCCTTCTCAGTGATTCTATCCTATATACTCGCGCAACTCGGGCTTGGACCGATCCAGAATATCTGATAGCATTCTTCCATGACTCGTCGCGACGTACTGGGTGTGATGGCGGCAGCGTTCGCCCGCGCTGGCGGGCGCCTGCCCGCGAACAAGAACGTCAAGTGGGGGCTCGGCTCCAACCTGTGGAACTACTTCCCCCGCGTGCCGTTCACCGACATTCTCGACGTAATGAAGGATACCGGCTTCATCGGTCTGCGCCTGACTCAATTCCCGCAAATCCTGAAGACCTACGACATCACGGCCGCGCAGATGGAAAAGGAAGCTTCCCGGCGTGGCTGTAAGATCGTCACCATTTCGTTCAACGGTCCGGCGCAGGACCCCGCCCGCCGCTCGGAAACGATTGCCAATGCGAGAGCGGCTATGAACTTCCTGAAGGAATTCGGGGCCAAGCACCTGGTGGTGTTTTCGCCGAACCGCCGCGATGGGTCCGCTCCCGGCGCTTTTGAGGTCATGTGCGAGTGCTTCAACGAGATCGGCTCGGCGGCGCGCGAAATGGGTTTCTACGCTGGCTTGCACAATCACATGGGCCAGATCGTTCAGAATCCGGATGAAGTGGATCGTTGCATGGCCCTGACGGATCCGAAGCTGTTCTATTTCTCGCCGGATACCGCCCACCTGCATCTGGCCGGCTGCGACGTGGTCAAGACCCTTGACAAACACAAACGGCGCCTCATGCTGGCCGATTACAAAGATGCCAAGCGCTTGCCGAATACGAAGCCGGATACGTTCGACCGCGAGAGTATTTTCGACCTGGGCGACGGCGAGATCGATTTTCCCGGCTGCCACCGCGTGCTGAAATCCATGGCCTTCGACGGATGGCTGATCGTGGACCTGGACATCGCGCGCCAGGGTCCGCGAGCGAGCTACGAACGCTGCGGGGCTTACGTCGTCAATCGGCTCGATCCGGTCTATGTCTAAGATCTCGCGGCGGAGCTTTCTGGGTGCCGCCGCAATGGCGCCCTTAGTCGCCGAGGCTGACTATCGCATCATCGACCCGCACGTCCACGTGTGGAAGCACGACGCGCAGTATCCTTTCGCGCAAGGCGCCAACGTGCCCGCTCGCGACGCCGCGCCGGAAACGCTTCTGGAGTTGATGAAAGTCAACGGCGTCTCCAGGACCGTCCTCATCCAGGTGATTCATTACCGGTATGACAACAGTTACCTTGCGTCCGTGTTAGAGCGCAACTCCGGGACTTTTCAGGGCGTGTGCCGCGTGGACCCGCTGGACGCGGCCGCGCCCGACCACTTGTCGAGACTCACCGCACAGGGTTTCCGCGGCGTCCGAATCAGCCCGGCGGGCAACCCTTCTGGCGATTGGTTCAATGGCCCGCTCATGCCGCCGCTGTGGAAAAGGTGTCACGACTTGAAGGTCCCTATGACCGTGCTGGCGCCCATTCAGCGCATGCCCGGCGTTGGCGTCCTTTTGGAGAAAATGCCGGACCTGACCGTGGTCATCGATCACATGGCCGACTGTCCCGTGGATCAGCCGGCCGAACTCGAGAAGTTGATCGCGCTCAAGCGCTACCCCAACGTGTTTGTCAAGATCTCGCACACGTGGTCGATTTCGAAGCAGCCCTACCCGTGGCTGGATGCGCAGGAGCACGTGAAGCGTCTGTACCACGCTTTCGGACCCCAGCGGCTCATGTGGGCCACGGATTGGCCGATTGTGGAAGACCGCTCGACTTACGCCAATGCGCTCAGCGTCGTGCGCGACGGCATGAGCTTTCTGAACGCAGACGACCGGCGGTGGATGCTGAGCCGGACCGTCGAGCGGGTGTGGCCGTTCCGTTAGTTGCTGGTTGCGCCTACGACATACTACTGTAGCTGCTCGAGCGTGGACTTACTCACCAGGGTCTCGATTTTCTTGCGCAGGGTCTTCTCATCGGTTTCTTCTCGATCGAATTGAGAGAGAGCAGTGGGAGGAGCGTGCAAAGCCTTCGCGAGCACCAGAATTGCGTCAAAGGAGGGTCGCTTTTCGCCACGTTCTATCTCACCAAGGTATTTGGCGTTCAGTTGCGCTCTTTCAGCGGCGTCTTCCTGCGTGATCTTCGCTGCTCTTCTGATTGAGCGGACCCGCTTACGGTGGCCCAATGAAATGGTAATAATTGACTTGACGCGCCTAGACAATTTACGTTTAAAACGTGCCGCGTCCATTAAAGCCGTCCCTGACTGAACCATATCTGAAGACAACCCGGGCGAAGGTACACCTGGACGCTCTGAGGGACAGTCTCGAAGCCTTCCGCAAATCAGAACCCATAGCTGTTTTTCGAAAGGAAAACCGTAAGAGTGGCCGGTACGAGATTCGGGTCAAGGTCAAGGATACGCCGAATGACGTGCCGTTGATCCTCGGGGATCTTCTCTACTGCCTGCGCTCCTCGCTGGATCAGACGGTTTGGTGGCTTGCCAAGCTTACCACCCCGTACCCGGCTAGTCTCATCCAAGGTACCGACGGGGCATACCGCCTAACGGGCGGCAGGAGAGGCATTGGAGTTCGGCGACGGTCGCGGCTCGGTCTCGGCGCTCTGGGTAAACAGCCCCTTACCGAGCCGCGACCGTACGGGATCGGTTTTGAGAACACAATTTTTCCATCTTATGGAGCGAGCCCCCGACTTGCGGCAAACCCGCCGATCACGGTAATCTTGCCTCCAGAGACGTCATGCTCAGGGACGGAGGCTTCTGCTGTGCTTTGCTGTTCGTCCTGCTCGCGGGCGCCCTCTCCGCACAGAACGTAGTCACCACCATCGCCGGCGTCGATCCCAGCTTCACCGGCGACGGCCAGCCGGCCGTGAGCGTGCCGCTCGGCTACGTGAACGGAGTCGCCGCCGACGGCGAGGGCAACGTCTATTTCACCGACCCCCTGGAGCACCTGGTCCTGCGCGTTTCCGCGGGCGCCACTCTGTCGGTGATCGCCGGGAATGGGATCGCCGGTTACTCCGGCGACGGCGAGCCCGCGACCGGGGCAGCCATTGCAGCGTCGGACAGTCCCGACCAGTACGTCGGCCTGCGCGCCGAGGTCGGTCTCGGGGGCATCGTCGTCGACCCACAGAACAACGTCTACTTCGGAGATGGCCATTACGTGCGCCGTATCGCGAAGGACGGGACCATCTCGACCGTCGCCGGAGGATCGGGAACGCCATCAATCGGCATCGTCAACGGATTGGCCCTCGATAGCTCCGGCAATTTGTATTTTTGCGAGAGCAACCGCGTCCGAAGGATCACTCCGGATGGCACGCTGACCACCTACGCAGGCGCCGGACCCAACGGATTCTCAGGCGACGGTGGACCCGCGACGTCCGCGCTGCTCTCCCAGCCGCAGGGCCTGGCCTTCGATGCGCTGAGCAATCTGTACGTCGCCGACGGCGATGGGTTGAGCTTCGCCTCGCACATCCGCAAGATCGCGGCCAACGGAACCATCTCCACGGTCGCGGGCGGCGGAAACAAGTCTCCAGCCGACGGTGCAGCTCCACTCAGCCTCGATTTAGGCAATGCCAGCGGGCTGGCGGTAGATGCGCAGGGCGCCATCTACGTTTATGCGCCGTTCAACGGCTACCTGATGAAATTTTCGGGCGGCAGCACCACGCTGCTCACCAGCACCACCGCCAAGACGTTCGTCGATAACGTTCCGGCCCGCAGCGCCTACGTGATGGGCCAGCGCTCCAACGACAACAGTGGGATCGCACTCGACCCATCCGGAAACGTGTATGTCGCCGACAGCCGCGATGGCCGTCTTTGCAAGATAGACGTTCATGGCGTTCTCACCACGGTGGCGGGGAACGGGCTATACGGGTTCGGTGGCGATGGCGGGCCGGCGCTCGGCGCTTACATCCAGGGTCCGGCGGCGATAATCCAGGTTCCCAACGGCACGATCTACTTTCTGGATACTCTGAACTCGCGCGTGCGAGCGATCTCTCCGAGCGGTGTGATTACCACCGCGCTCAGTAAGGATAACTTCCCCGGTCTTGGCTCCGAAGTCCTCAACGGGATCGATTCGGACCCGAACGGCAACGTGTATGTGCTTCTCGCCGCGCGATTAATCGAGCTGACTCCAAACGGCACGATCCTGACCATCGTCAACCAGCCGGGCATCGCGGGCGACAGCGGTGACGGGGGCGTTGCGACGCAAGCGGCAATTCAGAGCGGGGGCGGTCTCTCGCGCGACGCCCAGGGCAACCTGTATTTTTCCGATCCCAACTCCAACCGCATCCGGGAAGTGACGCTGGATGGAAAGATCCGTACCGTGGCAGGCACGGGGAAGTCCGGAACAGCTCCGGACGGCGCGCTCGCGGCGTCCGTACCGGTCACGCAGCCGACTTCGGTGCTGGCCGATACCCTGGGTGGGCTGTATTTCGAGGAGTCACCCGGCAGCACGTTTGGCGCGAATGTGCTGCGCTATATCACGCCGGACGGGCATCTGAAAACCATCGCCGGTAACGGCAGCGGCGGATTTTCCGGAGATGGAGGGCCCGCCGTTCAGGCCGGCTTGATGATGCAGAAACGCACCGGGCTGGCGCTGGACAGGTCCGGAAACTTGTTTTTCGCGGATGGCTTCAATAGCCGCGTTCGCGTGATTGCCCCGAACGGAATCATCAACACATTCGCGGGCAATGGCGACGACGCGAGCGCGGGCGACGGCGGACTCGCCAAGAACGCCAGCCTGTTCACCCCACGCGGGTTGAAGTTCGACTCCCAGGGCGACCTGCTGATCTCCGACGTCAGCGCCAATCGCATCCGCGCCGTGCTGGCTGCACCGCCGCCGATTTCGGTATCGCCCAGTCAGATGACCTTTTCAGCGAAGGCCGGAGGAGCGCAGACGCCTCCGCTGAAGCTCACCGTACAGAGCCCGGTCAGCGGACTCCTTTTCACGATGAGTAAGAGCGCGGGAGCGGATTGGCTGGTTCTGAATGCGGCTGGCTACACGCCACGGGTGATCAAAGTGCGGGCCGATCCGTCGACGCTCGCTCCCGGAACCTATCAGGCGACATTGACCATTACAT
>JBGPHB010000200.1:0-7272 GCA_041484155.1 Bryobacteraceae bacterium | reverse complement strand
GTCCGTTACCACAGGCTGAAGGCCTGTGCCACAGAGCATCAACAAGTTGCTCATGCCAGTGGCACAGGCCTTCAGCCTGTGAAACCCCGCCCTGACGGGCCGGGCTTTATCGTACGTTTACAACACCCCGCAAGCCCTGCCCGTTAGGGCGGGGTTCTGTTTCACAAATGTAGAAACTCCAAGCCCCGCCCGTGAGGGCGGGGTTAACGCCCGGCGGCAGGATCGAAATACCGGTCCACACCAGTCGGCGGCACACTCGTGGTATCAACAAGGGAAGTGCAGCGCGCCTTTCGCTCCATTCCAATTCTGATGTTTGTACTTCTGGCGGCATCGCCTTGTTTCGCCGCGCTCTTCAAACGCAACCGCCAGCCTGGGAGTGGCAATTCGAAGATCACGCTGCGGAAACGCCTCCACGTGAACACGCTCATCACTCCGCCGGGAGAGGTTGAGATCGATTGGAGCAGTCTCTATTCGCTCTCGACAACGAATTTCGCGATGCCGTCGGCCGTGAGATACACGCCCGCGGGGAGTCACATCCTGTGGGGACGCACAGAATACAGTGCTTCGTTCGATTCCATCTCGTCCGCCGACGTGGGGGGCGGCCGCCTGACCCGGTTCAGCCAGGCTCTGACGCTAACGGCGACCTCCGTGTTGCACGACGGCGAGAAGCTCGACATCGCCATCGCACCCCAGGCTACGTTCTTCCTGCGGGATGATTCGGGATCGCGCTTGGGGGCAGTGGCCATCGCGCGCTACGACACCGGCCGCAACAGCATCGGCGGGACGGTAAGCTGGTCCGCGGCCACCCACAGTTCCGCGACAAATCCCGCGGGAACGTTCGACGCTGGATTCGGCTTCGGACGCCAGCTTTCTGGCTCCCGCCTGCTTGAGAAATTCACTCCCCATTTCAACGCTGAGTGGGAGAAGTCGACGGGCCACACAAACGCTCTCCTGGCCTTTGAAGGAGTCGAGTATCAGATCACCGAACGATTGGCTCTCGACTTCTCGGCGCAACACTACGCCGCGGCTGGGACGGCTCCCGATCACCAACTCGCGTTGGGACTAACGCTCAACTTGGGAAAAGTTCATTAGCCGATGTGGCGCACGCCCCTCTTCGCGCGAAGGAAACCAACCCCGCCCTAACGGGCGGGGCTTTCCGGCGTGGTTGACGAGCGCGGTGGACGGGCGCAAACCCGCAAAGCCCCGCCCGTCAGGGCGGGGTCTACCGGCTGAAGGCCGGTAGAGCGCCACGTGCTACATTGAAGGCGTAGTTCCCCGGAGTTCGCAGTGGATCGAAAACTAAAAAAACTCGCGAAGAGCGATGAGTTCAAGAAGGAATTCTGGCACAGCTTCGAATTCCTGTCCGCGCACACCGCCGAAGTGAAGAAGTACGGCGCCATCGGCGTGGTGACGATCGCTCTGGTTGTGGGCTACTTCTACTACAGCCGCCATCAGGCCACCCTGCGGGAAGAAGCGTTGGCGCAGTTCATACGAGTCGACGACGCCACGATTGGCACCAATACCAATCAGGCCAATCTCCACTTCGATACCGAAGAGCAAAAGGCCCAGGCCCGCACCAAAGCCCTCACCGAGCTGGCCGCCAAGTACCACGGCAGCCAGGAGGGCGCCATCGCCGCCTTCTTCCTGGCCTCCGACGTCGCCGACAAGGGCGATATGGCCGATGCTGAAAAGCGTTACAGAGACATCATGGACTCGGCCCCCAAGGCTTACGCCGCAATGGCGCGGTTGTCCCTGGCCCACGTCCTGATAGGCGAGGGCAAGAACGCCGAGGCCGAGAAACTACTTCGGACGGCGATCGCCAATCCCGCAAGCACGGTTTCGAAGGACGAGGCCACCATCGAACTGGCGCGTCTGCTGGCAAAAACCAACCCGGTCGAGGCCAAGCGAATCCTGGAGCCGATGCGAACGCTACGCGCCGCGGTGAGCCGCGAGGCGGTGCAGATTCTGGGCGAGATTTCGCTGAACGCGAAATAAGTGCCGCCGGCCGCCCTCGCGCATCTTCGCTTTCCAGTCGAGCGCGCCCGCGGGCATCGCCGCTATCCCGAGCCTCCCCACCCCTACCGCAATGAGTTCCAGCGCGATCGCGACCGGGTGGTGCATGCCCGTGCGTTCCGGCGTCTGGAAGACAAGACGCAAGTCTTCGCCACAGGCCTCTCCGACCATTTCCGCAACCGGTTGACGCACACCATCGAGGTGTCGCAAATCGCCCGCACCGTGGCCGGAGTCCTGGGCCTGGACGAGGACCTGACCGAAGCGCTGGCGCTGGCGCACGACATCGGCCATCCACCGTTTGGGCATGCCGGCGAAGACGAACTGGACCGCCTGATGCGCCGCTTTGGGGAACGCTTCGATCACAATCTGCAAGCGCTGCGCATCGTCGAATCTTTCGAGAACCCCTACGCCCGCTTCCCAGGGTTGAACTTGACGTTCGAGGTCCGTGAGGGAATCGTCAAGCATTCCCGCGATTTCGCATCTGGCGAAGTTCCCGAACTGGATGAGTATCTTCCGGGGCTGCGCCCACCCCTGGAAGCGCAACTCATTGACTTGTGCGATGAGATCGCCTACAACACGGCCGATCTGGACGACGGGTACGTGGCGGGCTTGGTGACCATGGAAGCGGCGCGATGCGCGGTGGATAAGTTCCGCGAACTGGACGAGGCCGCAGGGATGCAGTTTCCCGGGGCGCCGGATCGCGTGCGCTTGCATGAGATCGTCCGGGGATTGATCAACTGGCTGGTGTCCGGGCTCATGCAGGGCACGGTAGCGGAAGGGGACGGGCTCGCCAGTGCCGATCAGGTCCGCACTCATCCCAGGCGCACGGCTTGTTTTTCCGCCGAAACCGCCCCCGGCGTCTCCCAACTAAAAACGTTTCTTCGCGCGAATGTTTACAACTCGGAGGGCCTGGAAGCCGGCCGCAAGCTGTCCGTTGGCCGGATCGCGGCGCTTTTTGATTTTTTCATGGCGCACCCGGACCGCTTGCCTGTCAACTACTTAGAGGAGTCCGCAGCCCAGTTGCTCCACCGCCGTGTATGCGATTACATCGCCGGGATGACGGATGGTTTTCTGATCCGAACCTGCGCCCAGATGAACATTTCGTAATGTCAAAACCTCAACTTCTTACCCGATTGGGCGTTTAATAGGGGGAGAGGCGTTTTCTTGATGCGGAAGTCTGTCGCACACGCAACCAAAGACTTGTGCCAGCGGAACCCCGCCCTGACGGGCGGGGCTTGCGCGGGGTTGCGCAAAAAGCCCCGCCCGTCAGGGCGGGGTTCTGTTCGAAAATGTAGGCGTTTGCCGAGACTCCGCGCTGTTGTAGGACTGGTTCTGGCGCTTTCTTGCGCGGTTACGCTGGCAGCGCGAACCGCCAAGAAAAAACCAGAACCCGACGTTGCTCAGTTGCGGGCCCAGTTTCAGAAGAAGCTTTCGAAAGACCGTCAAATCCTGCACGCGCTCGATCGGTTGACCTTTGGGCCCCGCCCGGGCGACGTCGAGGCCGTGAAAAAGATGGGGTTGAAGAAGTGGATCGACCTGCAACTCCATCCGGAGCGAATCCGCGAAAATGTACAACTTTCAGCGAAGCTCGAGCCGCTCGAATCGCTGCGCATGACGCAAGCTGAGACGGTCCGCACTTATCCGACGCCCCAGATGATCAGGGCAGTCGCCCAAGGCCGCCAACCCTTGCCGGAAGACCCCGTGACGCGCGCCGCGGTGGAGCGCCTGGCGAGCCGTTTCAAGGTGAAGAAGAACGGTACCGACGCCGACCCCATGGACCCGGCAGTGCCCCTGGACGAATTGCTGGCGAGGACTCAGATTGCCACCTTGCGAACCGGAACCATCAGCCAGAAACGGGAGCTGCTGGCCTCGCTCCCGGAAGAGAAGCTGGACGGCGTGGTGATCGCCATGCCTCCACCCATGCGCAACCAACTCATGGCCGCCGCGAGCCCGGTGCTGCGCCGGAAAATGCTGCTCGCCAACGCACCCCAGCAAGTGGTCGCCTACGACCTGGCGGAAGGGAAGCTGTACCGCGCCCTGCTCAGCAACCGGCAGATCTTGGAGCAATTGGCTGACTTCTGGTACAACCATTTCAACGTCTTCCTCGACAAGGGCGCGGACCGGTTCCTGGTTCCGACCTATGAGCGGGAGGCGATTCGTCCGCACGTGCTCGGTCACTTCCGCGAACTTCTTGAAGCCACGGCCACCAGCCCAGCGATGCTGTTCTATCTGGACAACTGGCAGAGCGTGGCGCCTGAGATCAACCGGAGGCCCGGTGGCAAACGGCCCACACGCGGCCTGAACGAGAACTACGCTCGTGAGTTGATGGAACTGCATACGCTCGGAGTAGACGGCGGTTACACCCAGAAGGACGTCACCGAAGTGGCGCGTTGCTTTACCGGCTGGACCATCCAGAACCCGCAGCAGGGCGGCAGTTTCTTTTACAACGATCGGGTGCACGACAAAGGCGAAAAGGTCGTCCTGGGCGTGACCATCCCGGCCGGAGGCGGAAAGGAAGACGCCGAGAAAGTGTTGGATATTCTGGCAACGCACCCGGCGACGGCGAAGTTCGTCTCCACCAAACTGGCGCAACGTTTTGTTTCGGACGATCCGCCCCCGGCGTTGATCGAGCACATGGCAAAAACCTTCGAGGAAACCGGCGGCGACATCCGTGAGGTGATGAGAACCATGCTCGGTTCCAAGGAGTTTTTCTCGGAAGGCGCCTATCGTGCCAAGGTGAAGACGCCCTTCGAGATGATCGCCAGCGCGATTCGGGCCACTGGCGCCGAGGTCGATTACGCGTTCCCGCTGGCGAACCAGATCGCGCAGCTGGGAGAACCCCTCTATCGCAAACAGGAGCCCACGGGTTATTCGAGCGCCAATGCGGAGTGGGTGAACTCCGCGGCATTGCTGGCCCGCATGAATTTCGCGATGGCGCTGGCGCAGAATAAGGTGCCGGGTGTGAACGTGGACGTGTCGCGGTTTGGCAACGATCCAGCGCGGGTGGCGCGCCAGGTGCTCTTCACCGACGCGACCGCGCAAACCCGCGAGGCAATCACCAAAGCACTCGTGGATCAGAAGGGCACTTCTGTGGCCGGCTTGATGATCGGTTCACCCGACTTCCAGAGGCGGTAACGCAGGCCCCGGCCTGCAAAGGTAAATCACATGGCAACCCGACGAATTTTTCTCAAAAACTCCGCGATGGCCATGGTCGGCATCGGCAGCGCGCCTCTGTGGCTCTCTCGCGCCCTCTACGCCGCGGATGCCCCCAGCCCGCGTAAGAAAACGTTGGTCGCTATTTTCCAGCGCGGCGCCGTCGACGGTTTGAACGTGGTTGTGCCGCACGCCGAGCAACGCTACTACGATCTCCGGCCAACAATCGCCATCCCCAAACCCGGCGGCAATGCGGACGCGGCCATCGATCTGGACGGCTTCTTCGGCCTGCACCCATCGCTGGCGCCCTTGAAGGCGATCTATGACGCCGGACGCCTGGCCGTGGTTCACGCTGTAGGCTCGCCGGACCCGACGCGATCCCACTTTGACGCACAGGACTTCATGGAATCCGGGACCCCGGGCCGCAAGGCCACCGCGGACGGCTGGCTGAATCGCGCGTTGGCAGCAGCGCCGGGAAGCAAGGTTTCTCCGGTTCGCGCCGTCGGGATGAGCGCGGAACTGCCACGGTCCCTGCGCGGACGCAATGGCGCTGTGGCCATCAACAATCTGAACGATTTCCAGGTGCGCGACGCGCGCGGCGCGGCCACATTCGAAAGCATGTACGCGCGCACGCCCGACAAAGTTCTGAACGGCACCGGCCGCGAAACCTTCGACGCCGTGAAGCTGATGCAATCCATTCAGAAGCAAAGCTACACACCAGCCAATGGCGCGCGCTACCCGAACGGCCGGCTCGGCCAGTCCATGATGCAGATCGCGCGGCTGATCAAAGCGAATGTCGGTTTGGAGGTGGCCTTCACCGACGTCGGAGGATGGGACACCCACGTCAACGAAGCCAATCAGCTTGCCAGACTCCTGAGCGAGTTCGGTCAGGCGCTGGCGGCCTTCGATCAGGACCTGGGAGATCACATGGCCGACGTTGCTGTCGTCACCATGAGCGAGTTCGGCCGCACCGCGAAAGAGAACGGCGCTCGCGGCACCGATCACGGCCACGCTAACGTGATGTTCGCGTTCGGCGGCGGGATTCGCGGCGGAAAAGTCCATGGTGACTGGCCCGGCCTCCAGGACGAGCAGCTGTATGAGAATCGGGACCTCAATCTGACCACCGACTTCCGCGATGTACTAGGCGAACTGGTCACGCGGCACCTTGGAAATCGTCGGGTATCCAGCGTGTTTCCGGGTTACGACCAGCCCAAGTTCCGCGGACTGGTAATTTAGACCACATGCCCGTGGGAAATCAGCCACTTACCGAACCGCGACCGTCAGGAAGCGGGCTATTAGGTTAGCAGCGTGTGGTAGAAGTCGGGTGGGTGTCGAAGAATGCAGGCCGGGGCCTGCGTTACGTCGGCCGATCAACCACTCGCGACCGCCGTAACGCAGCCCCGGCCTGCACCAGACGCGACGGACCCTACCTAATTAAGAGCCCCAAACCGTCCGATAAGACGGGTAGAGGAAAACCTCTCATGCTGTGGCTCTATCTGCTTGGCATCGTAACCCTGCTCGGCATTGTTTTGCGCAGAGTTCTGCGCCGCATGACGCCGTTGAACGACGCGCTCTATTCCAAGAGCGTGGCTATCGAATACGTGCACACAGGGGTTGCCTGGGTGGGTATCGACGATAAGCTCCGAACCGTGAACCCGGCCCTGGCGAGCTCCCTGGAGGCCGTCGCGAAAGACTTGATTGGACACGACTGGTGTGATCTTTTTGTACCATCCGACCGCGAGCGCGTGCGCCAGGCCTACACCCAGATGCTGCTGATGGGCAGGGCGTCGGTGAAGGCGCGCGGCGTTCGCCTCGGCGGGACTCATGCTTGGTTCGAGGTGCTGCTGCTGGCGGTCCACGATCACAAGATGCGCTTCATAGGCCATCACTGCCTGACTGACGATCGAACCCGGGAGCACGAACTGGAAGAACGCATCGAGCAGTTGACCCACACGGCGTCGATGCATCGAGACACCCCTATTTCTGCGTGAAAAGCTGAAGCTGCCACAAGAAGTACGCCGTCGGGATGGCCAACAACAGGAGTGCGGCGGCGACCAATATGATTACCAGTTGCCAGGGCGTAAACTGAGCCACAAAGCGGGCTCG
>JBGPHB010000199.1:0-7289 GCA_041484155.1 Bryobacteraceae bacterium | reverse complement strand
GGCAAAGCCGGTACAGGCACGAATTTCGCAAAGACGGCGAAATTCGGTCCAGTCCCGGTTTTGCACACTCTACTGCTCCTGAACATAAATTGCGACGCACCACTAGATCTATCTTACTCAAGCGGACGACATGGTGGAAACAGCCACTTTGTTATAATCCTGGGCGACCAGACCGACGAATGAACTCTGAGACACCCGCCCAGCTAGGCCCATACCGGATCGAAGCGCCTCTCGGCGAAGGCGGCATGGGTGTAGTGTACCGGGCCTTCGACACGAAGCTGAACCGTCCAGTCGCGGTCAAGATTCTTTCCGACGAGTTAGCCGACCCCGCCGCGCGCCGCCGGTTCCAGCGGGAAGCGCAGATGGCCTCGTCTCTCAACCATCCACATATCTTGACGGTTTACGACGCCGGTGAGTTTCAGGGACGTCAATACCTGGTCACCGAGTTCGTCGACGGCGGAACGCTCAAGGACTGGGGGCGCGCCGAAAAACCCACGTGGCGCCAGATCGTGGAACTGCTGGTGGGCGTCGCCGACGGGCTCGCCGCCGCGCACTCGGCGGCCATTCTGCATCGCGATATCAAGCCCGATAACATCTTGGTGGCCAAGAACGGCTACGCCAAGCTGGCCGACTTCGGCCTGGCCAAGCTACTGGAGGGCGCCGATCAAGACCTGGTGTCGCAAACGGTCACGGCGGGGCGGACCCGGCCCGGGTTAGTGGTGGGCACCATCGCCTACATGTCGCCGGAGCAAGCCTCAGGCCGGCCCGTCGACGCGCGCGGTGACATTTTCTCGTTCGGAATCGTGCTTTATGAGATGCTCGCCGGCCAGCGTCCGTTCGAAGGCGCTACCAGCCTGGAGGTGATGCAAACCATCATTCATGGGCCGGCCCCGCCGCTCCGTGCGGAAATCCCATTGGCGCTGCGTATGGTGGTGGAGAAAGCCCTGGAGAAAGATCCGGCGGAACGCTACCAGACCATGCGCGACATGGTGGTGGATCTGCGCCGCGCGGCGCGCCAGAAGTCGGAGCAAACCGCGAAGGCTCCCGTGATTCCCGGCATACCGCACAGCCGCTCCTGGTGGACGGTGATCCCGGCGGTGGCTCTGATTGCGGGTCTGGCCGGCTGGTTTCTCGACGCCCGCCTGGCGAAACGCGCACCAGCCCAAAGCGTTCGAGTGCAGCGGCTGACCGACCTGGTCGGCCTGGAACAGGAACCGGCCATTTCACCCGACGGCAAGACTGTGGCGTTCGTGGTTGTGTCCGGCGGGAAGCGGCAGATCTGGGTTCGGCTGCTGGCGGGCGGCACCTCGTTAGCGATTACCAAGGATGACCTGGATCACTATGGTCCGCGGTGGGCGCCGGACTCAGCCAGCCTCGTGTATTACACGCCCGGACCTCAACCCGGGGAGGCCGGCGCCCTCTGGGAGATTCCGGCACTGGGCGGACTGGCACGGCGTCTCGGCGCGGCCCTTGGACCCGCCGATCTGAGCCACGACGGCAAGCAGCTTGCCTTTTTTCGGTTTCGAGACGGCGCCACGGAGCTGGCCATCGCCACGCGGGATCTATCCGATACGCGCAAGGTGGCGAAGTTGTCTCCCGCCGGTTACTCGAACCCACGTTGGGCTGCCGATGACCGCCAAATCGCGTTTATCCAGGAGCCAGGCGGTGCCAATTTCGCCACGAACCTGATGGTTGCCAGCGTTGCCGGCGGCGAGCCGCGGCGGGTCTCGGGCGAGTTCTTTTTCCAAGGCTTCGCCTGGATCCCGGACGGCTCAGGTTTGGTCGTCAGCTCCTCCCAAGGGAGCACCATGGCGTACCCGGCGACATACAATCTGTGGACTGTTCCCTTTGGAGGCGCTCCCGTGCAGCTCACCTTCGGCGAGTCCTCCTACGAGTTCCCGGATATGGACGCGCACGGCAATTTGGTCGTGAGCCGGGTACGCACGCAATCGGACGTGTGGAAGTTTCCGGTTACGGGTACGCCCGCGGATAATACCAGCCGTGGCATACGCATCACCCGGCAGACAGGGCAAGTGCAGACGCTCTCGGTGAGTCCGGATGAGACCGAAGTCCTGTTTCTCTCCGACACCGGCGGTCACGCCAACGTTTGGGCCGCCCGCGTGTCGGACGGCGAAATGCGCCAGATCACGCGCGAGTCCGACCCTCGCGTCGTGGTCGCCGTGCCGTTATGGTCGCCGCGCGGGGACCTGATCAATTTTCTCTCCAGCCGGAATTCCCGCACTTACAACGTGACCATTTGGCTCGTGAAGCCGGACGGCAGCGATCCGCGCGACCTCGGGATCGCGGGCGTATGGACCTGTTGGTCCGGCGACGGGCGATGGCTCTATTATTCCGAACTGGAAAAGGGTGTCTATCGAATCCGAAAAGTGCAGAGTGAGGGTGGTCAACCTGTTACCGTGCGGGATGACAACGCCGTCGGCTGCGCTCCCGCTTCCGGTGGCTCCGCCCTGTACTACGCCAAGATCCTGACTCAAGCCACTGGCGCCTTTGACTTCCAGATTCGCGTTGCCCGGCCCGAAAACGGTCCATCAGACGTGATCGGGCGGGTTTCTGGGTCGCGCATTCCAGTGGAAGCGATGAACATCCAGCCGTATCTTTCACCGGACGGCAAATGGCTGGCATTGCCGCTCACGGATGGCTCGACCAGCAACCTCTGGGCGCTGCCCACAACCGGCGGCGCATGGCGAAAGCTGACCGACTTCAGCCCCAGGAACGTAGTGATCGCACGGAGAATCGGCTGGTCTAAGGATGGACGATCCTTGTACGCGGCCGTTTCCGAGGTGGATTCCGATATTGTCATGCTGCTGGGGCTGGTGGTCCGCTAAATTCCGGCTGGTCGTGGTGACGGAAGCGAAGAGAGAAACTCCTTGGATCGCGCCGCCTCCAGGTGTTCGCGCAGGCTCCAGATGTGATCCGTGATCTTCGCGGCCGTCACGCGACGCGATTTGTGCACGCGGCAGAAGCTATTTTTGCGTTTTCCGAACTTCGGCACTCCGTGTGGCAGTTGTGGCAAGTCACCGTGAATCTCCTTGAGATCCACAACCAGAAGGTCCATAATGGGGCTGCGAGTCGCAATGGCTTCGGCTGTGGTGATTGCAGTCCTGGAAGAGGATGCAGCCTCGACTGGGGCTTTTGTTGGTTGAAGCCGACGGCGGGATTCGAACCCACGGAGCTGTGAGGCTCTTTGCAGAGGGGGGGCTCGTTAGACCACTTCCCTACGTCGGCACAAGCATTTAGGGCCAGCGGTTCCAGCGGTTTGGAGTGGAGCTTCTGGCCCTTTTTCATACACTTACATTATAGTATATGGAAAACCATGTGGGGCCGAAAGCGGAACCATCTTGAAGATATAAGGTTTTTCTTGTACAATGAACACGTGGACGTTCTTCGACTTTCTGACGGAGCGAGGGGAGAACGACATCCATCGTTGGTTGAATTCGGCGGCAGTAACTACGGCAGCCAAGGCGAAAATTAATGCTCGAATCGCCGCGCTTCAAGGTTTTCCGATATTTCCGGAGCAATACATAAGCGCGTACACGGGATGGCCAAAGCTGTTGGAACTCAGAATTGTGAGTAATGGCGTGCAGTACCGTCCCCTGGGATTTTACGGCCCTGCAAAAGGGCAGTTCTCCCTTGTCATAGGCGGAATTGAAAAAGGAAAGATCCCGACAAGACTATTGGAGGCAGCAGATGAACGCCGGAACATTGTCATTGCAGACCCGAGCAGAGTCAGCGCCCACGATTTTAGCTAGGCGGCAACTCCTTCAGAGCTTCAGAGATGAAGAGTACCGTCGCTTGTTTGTGGAAGAGCGCGTTCGGGCATCCGTCGCCCTTCAGATCCGCGCCCTACGGCAACAGCGCGACATGACGCAAGCCAAACTCGGCCTAGCCATAGGAATGGCTCAAACCTGGGTTTCCAAGTTGGAAGATCCTGAGTATGGCAAGATGACAGTCGCCACACTACTTCGTCTAGCCGGGGCGTTTGACGCTGACATTGAAATCAAATTTCGCCCTTTCTCCCGAACGTTGGCGTCTCTCCCCGCGCAGGGACCGGATTACTTTCACGTTCCGACGTTTGAGGAAGAGTTTGGATCGGAGGGCTTGGACTCAGAGACTATTGGAAGAGTTCTCAACATCCAAAGCATCAGAAATCAAGTAATCAATTCCCCTGGGGCAGCCGCTTCTGCAGGGATCGGAGCAATTGTTGAGAGCGGAGACACCAACATTGCCGGCGCGGCGAGGCTGATCGAGAACCACTCGCCAGCTAATAGCGCCCAACAGCGAACACCGACTACTCCAAAGAAGCCAACAACCTCAGCGCTAGACCGGACGAGACCAGAACTCGGAAGAGAGGATCACTATGGAAATCATCAAGGTTCAGCTGGGCAGAGCGGTATGGCTCTTTGATCTCGAGGAACTGAACCCACGTGGAGCAGCGCTCTTCCCGGAGGTCTTTGCGGGTTTTATCAAGACATACCAATTTGCAGTGGTCCCCACGACCCAGGAAATTCAAGCTGGCGGCAGCCTGTACTTCAAGCAGGGACGTTTTCCGTACGAACAGTCCAGCGTGGCCGTTGACTTCGAGATGCATAACGATGGGCTAGTCGCCAACACCAGGCATTCCACTGAAGCGGCCCATGCCTTTCTTCAAGATTCCGTCACCTGGCTTGGTCAGCAAATCGGCGCTATCTATCCGGCCACGCTTGGAAAGAAACGTGTCTATCGAAGCGAGATTATAGTTAGCTTGAATGCTGATCTGGATTCCCTCTCTGAAAGGTTACGGCGGTTTTCCAAGCTCCTCGCCGCGATGACAAAGGAATCAGCGCAAGTAACGGGGCTACTGTTCGGTTCGCAACAAAGCCCCGCTCGGCTCTACCTCGAAAGAAAGACCGGCAACAACACTCCGCTCTCTGACAATCACTACATCGCTAACGCTTGGTTGCAGACAGCCCAACATCTTGAACTGCTTCGCGAGTTCGAAAACCTCATGGCCTAGCTAGCCGTGCAGGGGCCATCAACCAAAGACTGGCGCACTACCCTGGGGCTGACGTGGTGACCCCGGTGTTAGACTGGGACCAGGATGAGTTCGCTTTCGCCACGACTTCAAGTCCGGGTCCAGCAAAAGCAAATCCTGACGCCGGGGCTGGTCCAAATGGTCAGCCTGCTCCAGTTGAACCGGCTGGAACTAAAAGAGATGATCTCGGCCGAGATCGCTCAAAACCCCGTTTTGGAAGAATCCGCGGACGGAGTGGAAGAGTTGAGCCCCGAGGAGTTGCAACCGCTTCTTGAAGCGGAGCGGCTGGCCGAGCCGGCGGATCAGTCCATTCTGGAAGTGACCAGTGGGCCCCCCGAGGCCGAAGGGCAGGAGTCCGATCGCGCTGAGATGGAAGCTGCGGCGATCGGCAATCCCGAGCCAGCCATGATGGAAGCCGCCGCCCCGGCCGAAGGGGCCCCCGAGATTCTTGAAGAAAAAGCCCCCACCGATCCGTTTGACGAGATCGATTTCGGTACCTACTTCGACGAGTACCTCGACCCCGGCTACAAGAGTCCGGCTTCGGAGAATGTAGAAAAACCGTCGTTCGAAACGTTCCTTTCCTCACCGGTGACGTTGAGCGATCATCTCCACTCCCAACTGGCGTTGGTGGCGCTGAGCGAGCAAGTGCGGGACGCGGCCGACTCCATCATCGGCAATCTGGACGAAAACGGCTACCTGATGTTGACCCCCGAGGAGATCGCGGCTTCGGGCGACCATTCGGCTGAAGACGTAGCCGAGGCCCTGAGGGTGGTTCATACGCTCGATCCTGCGGGCGTCGGCAGCGCCGATCTAAGAGAGTGTCTGCTCCTGCAACTGGAGAGCCGCGGCGGCAAGGGCGGCGTGGCGTGGCAGATCGTTTTCGACCATTTGAAGCTGGTGGAGCTGCGGCAAATGAAGGAGCTGGCCCGAGTGTTGCATCGGCCCCTGGAGCACATTCAAGTCGCCGTGGACGTGATCCGGCACCTGGACCCGCGCCCCGGACTGCGTTACTCCGGACCTGGCGCGCGGCAGGTCGAGCCCGATGTCTACATTTCCAAGGACGGCGAGGACTATCTGATCCAGGTCAACGACGAGGACATCCCTCAGTTGCGGCTCAACCCGCAATACCGCAGGATGTTGGACCGGAGCCAGGAGCCGAACCGGGATGTCCGGAATTACGTCAAGGAGCGGTATGCCTCCGCGATCCAGCTCATGAAGAACATCGAGCAGCGGAAGAACACGATTCTGCGAGTATGCCAAAGCGTGGTGCGCCGGCAGGCGGATTTTCTGGAGCACGGCATCGATTGCTTGAAGCCGATGATGATTAAGGAAATCGCCGAGGAGATCGGCGTCCATCCTTCCACGGTAAGCCGTGCCGTTTCCAACAAATACGCGCACACGCCCCAAGGTGTTTTCGAGCTGCGGTATTTCTTCTCCGAAGCGGTCCAGGGACCATCCGGCGGCGCGACGCCGTTGCTGATTTTGAAGCGCAGGGTGAAAAAGATGATCGAAGAGGAAGATTCCGCGCACCCTCTCACCGATGAACAGATCACAGATCGCCTCCAGGCCGAGGGAATCCAGGTGACCCGCCGTACCGTCGCCAAGTATCGCGAGGATATGCGCATCCCTTCCACTCATCAGAGACGGATCCGCGCTTGACGGAGGCCCCATATGAAAGTCAGTTACACGGGAGTCCACAAGGCACTGCCCCCCAAACTCCAGGAAAAACTGGATGCGAAGTTTTCAAAACTCTCCAAGCTTCTGGAGCGGCGCGGGGAAAAAGAAGCGCACGTGGTGGTAACCACTGAGCGCCATCTGCACAGCGCTGAAATCACAGTCCAGTTTTACGACCACCAGTTGGCCGGCGTCGGAAAGGACGCCGACCTGTTCGCCGCCGTGCATTCAGCCTTGGAGAAGATCGAGAAGCAGGCAGGGAAGCTGCGCGCCAAGTGGCGCGAGAACCGGCGCTCCGATATCCCAGCGCCAGCGGCTAAGGCGGAACGGGCCGCTAAACCAGCACCCGCGCCGCGCGTGTCCCGCGTCAACCATCGCGAACTGCACAAACCGATGACGCTGGAAGAAGCGCTGCTCGAAATGGAGCAGGATCGGGACTACCTGGTCTACCGCGATGCGGAGAAGGATCGATTCTCCGTGCTGGTGCGGCGGCGGGACGGGCACTTCGATCTCATTGAATCCTGACGGATGGCCAAGTCTCCTTCGAGTCCCGCGACACAAACTGAACTGGTCATTATCACCG
>JBGPHB010000198.1:0-7294 GCA_041484155.1 Bryobacteraceae bacterium | reverse complement strand
CCGAGTTCTCTAAGCAGAGCACGCTCGTAGACTCTTTCGAGGAATCCGGCGCCAAGCGTGTTGGAAACCTCAAAGACAGCGCCCAGCACGCGCTCCGTCAGCGAATCAAAGAATCCGCGTTCATCGGTGTTCATCAGCGGCCAATATTTATGTGCCGCCCTTAACCAATACTTCTCAGCACTCAATTGGCCGCCGATCAACGCCGATGAACGCAGATTTTGGGCGCGTCCCAGGATTCCATTTGTCTAGCTAACTAATTCTTGGACACTTCACTAGCGTCGGGACAAACCGGCGTTGCTGGAGAGGTCATTTCCTTCTGAAGACAGACTCGTCTTTCAAAAGGTTTTCATAACGCGCCGGGTCCAGATTGTTTTCCTCGCATTCGTATTCGCGGATACGCGTGCCGGTGCGAAGCATCATGGTGCTGTGGGTGTTCCAAGGCTTGGTAAGCACCTTGGGATCTTCCATCACGACGTCGTAATTGATGGTGTTGTAGTCCACCCGCGTATATCGTTCGGTGACGTGCAACGCTTCGCTGTGAAAAGACCCAACCGGGCCCAGCCAGGTCTTGTCGTTAAAGCTGGTTACGTCGACCACTAAAGTGTCTCCCTCCCAGTGTGCGACCGAGTCTCCCATGTAGGAAGGCTCCAAATCATCGGGGTGCCGGGCGTTGATCGGGATGATTCGGAAGACACGGTAGACCTCATACAGGATGATCACTTTTTGTGGCGTCTGAACGATCTCCAGCGGGAATAAGCCGATGGTCGCCACTCTCGGAACACCCGGAGCCACGCAGTGGGCCGAAGGGTCGTCTATGCCGCGACGGTTGAACGATTCCAGAACCTTCTTCGCGGCCCAAGGCTGATACGGGGCAGGTTCACGCACAGGCGGTCGAGTCGCGGCGGGCACGCCTGCGCCAAACGCGATTCCGAATTCGGCGCCTGCAGCCGGGTTGTTGGCTTCCTCCCAAGTTCCAACCCGGTTACTGCCGGCCTGCCAGACTCCCGTGAAATCCGGTTTTCCGTCGGCGGTGCGCGGGACGGGAGGCGTCGCCCGGGTCTGGGCCAAGGCCGTAGTGGCGACGATGCACGTCAGAAGGAAGTGTCTCACGCTTCGAACTCCCTTCACTTTGGCTCACTGACCGGAGGGATGTTCCCACCGTCGCCGGTACCGGCGGGAGGTCCGAAGTACAGCTTCTTGCCATCCTTGAACGCGACTTCCCGAGAGTGCGCCCAAGCTGTACCGTCCCTGGCGAGCCAGCCAGAAACCGTGACGGCATCCCCGGGCTTCAGAGTGACTTCCCTCTTCCATCCAGTCCGGTACAGCACGTTCGGCGGAAAGCCTTCAAACTTCCAATTGATCACCTTGCCGTCTTTGTCGGTGACGTCCATATAAAAGTAGCTGTGCGGATTCATCCATTCAACTTTTGTGACGACGCCGATTAGAGTGACCGGTTTCGTCGAGTCGTATTCAGCTCCGAAGGAATGGTGCGCCAACATGGGTGCGGCGGCAGCCAAAAGCAAACCAATCCAACTACCGAGGACCGCAGGTTTCATGGATCAAGAATAGACTTACCCGCATTCCACGTCAACACATGGTTCAATAGGTTGCACACATATGAGAACCTGGTGTAGTGCGGCAAGCAGACCAAACCGTGTGCTTCGGACCGGCAAAGCCGGTACAGGCACGAATTTCGCAAAACCGGCGAAATTCGAGCCAGTCCCGGTTTTGCGCACTCTACCGTTACTCAACACGACTTGCGCCGCAGACCACTAGCCGTATCCCGTGACCACTGGCACAAACTCGCTCGAACGCGCGCTGGTGCTGCTCAAGATGGTCGAACAGACTCCGGGCGGGCTGAGAAACGCGGAAATCAGCCGCTGGTTGAAGGTTCCCAAGAGTAGCTGCTCGTATATCCTGCGCCGGCTCGAGCGGGAGGGCTACCTCATACGGGACCAAGCCACGGGCCGTTACAAGATCGGGCTGGCGACCGTGGCGCTGGCTCATGGCGCCCTTCGGGAAATTGGGATTCGGTCGGTGGCCGAGCCGGCGCTCTATAAGCTGACCAGTGAGACGGGGTTGTCCGCCGGCATTGGCGTGCTCGATCGTGGCCGCGTGCTGCTGGTGGATCGAGTGGAGGGTCCGGGGTTCGTAAACGAGGCGGTCGAGATCGCCACTGGCGCCGCGGCGCGGCGCAAGGTCCGGCACCGTGTCCGGGAGCAGCGCGACATCGGACGAGTCTTGCCCGTACATTCGACGGCACTGGGGAAGGTGCTTCTGGCGTATCTTCCCCGGCAGCAAGTTCTCTCTCTGATCGCTGAGTACGGTCTCCCTCGGAGTACTCCGAAAACGATTGTTTCCAAGACCAAACTGCTGTCTGAACTGGAAATCGTGCGAAGGCAGGGGTACGCGATCGCCGATGAAGAGGAGGCCATCGGCATCCGTTCGCTGAGCGCTCCGATCTTCGACGCGGATGCAACGGTTCGGGCAGCGGTCTCCGTAAATGGAAGTCCGGCGGAGGCCGTTTGGAGCGGCCTGGGCGAGCTCATCAAGCTGGTAGAGGTGGCCGCGCGGGATATTTTGCGGAGGACTCGATCTCCCTAACCGTCGCGGCTCGGCACGGCCGACGCTGAACCAGATCGATGCAAATCCACTTGACTTATTGGTTAGTATTGGCTTACCGTAAGTCATGGCTGACCATCAAGCAATGCTGGCCGCATTCGCCGATCCCACTCGCCAGGCCGTTTTGAACCTGCTGCGGCGCCGCGCGCTGACCGTCCGCGAATTGTCCGACCGCCTTCCCGTAAGCCGGCCCGCGGTCTCGCAACACTTGCAGGTCTTGAAATCCGCGGGTCTGGTCGAAGAAGAGCGCCAGGGTACCCATCATTTCTTCCGTCTGAACCCGGCCAGCCTGGCCGAATTGCGGTCGCTGGTCGACTCTCTATGGCAGGACGCCCTGACTGCCTTCTCGAATTTTGTCGAAAAGGAGAAACCCAACCATGCCCGAAAAAAGCAAACCAATCGAGCCGCTGGTTCACACCGTGTGGGTGGATTGTCCCATCGCTGAGGCCTTTCGCATCTTCACCGAAGACTTTGCGGAATGGTGGCCGTTGCAGACGCACTCCATCAGCAAGGAAGATGCTGAACGGTGCACGATCGAGCCCTGGCTTGGCGGCAGAGTTTTCGAGCGTATGCCGGACGGCAAGGAAGAAGAGTGGGGCGCAATCATCGCCTGGGAGCCACCCGGGCGATTGGAGTTTACCTGGCGGCCGGGGCGGCCGGAAGATCGCCGGGAAACCGTCACGGTGGAATTCCAGGTAGAAGCGGACGGCACCCAAGTCACGCTCCTTCACCGCGGTTGGAGCCGGAGCGGTGAACCGTTGTGCGCTCTCCGAACTCCTGAATGGAACACTGTCTTGAACCTCTGCTTTGCCGCCGCTACGCGGCAGCAGTTGGTCGCGAGGTACTAGTCCCGTGTACGATCCATTCCTCCGAGGGCCATTGCCGGTTGGTGTGCGGACAACCCAGGCATTCGATTCGGCGCGGAACCGCATGTTCCCTTGTGAGATCTGGTATCCCGAGGATCAGACCGGCAATTACCCGCTGATCAAGTTTTCGCATCACAGTGGCGGGCACCGCCGGGCGGCCACGTTTCTGTGTACTCACTTGTGCAGTCACGGCTACGTCGTCGCGGCCTTGGATCACTCCGAGGTCGTGGCGAAGGAACTGGCCCGCGAGGAGGATGAGACCGTCGAGCGAAGGGCCGCGCGAGGGGAGGCTGTGCTGGCAAGCCGTGTGCCCGATCTACGCTTTCTGCTCGATCATCTGCTGAATAGCGCTTCGGAAACCAGGGTTGATCCGACTCGGATCGGAGTCGTGGGCCACAGCTTGGGAGGTTGGACCGTACTCGCCGCAACCGACGTCGAGCCGCGTATCCACGCCGTGGTGGCGCTCGCGCCGGCCGGAAATTCCCAACCGAAGCCGGGGATTCTTCGCGCGAAACTTGCTTTCGCTTGGAGTCGTGACGTGCCGACCCTGTTTCTGGTTGCGGAGAACGATGTTTCGCTGCCCCTGGACGGGATGTACGAAATATTCGAAAGGACCCCGGCAACGAAACAAATGGTGATCTTGCGCCGAGCCGACCACATGCACTTCATGGACGATGTCGAGGGAATGCACGAGACCGTGCGCAAGATGTCGTTAACCGGAGACCTGGCATGGATTCAGAAGGAAATGCGGCCAATCTCCGAGCTCTGTTCGGGAGACCAGGCTCACCTATTTGTGCGTGGACTCACGCTTTGCCACATGGATGCAATCTTGAGGCGACAAGAGGAAGCCCAGCGGTTTTTGGCCGGTAACATCGAAGCTGAACTCGCAGCGCGCGGCGTCGAAGTGATTGTGCACAAAACCTGACGCCGACACATCCCTTCCGGTCAGGTGATCCGACCGAGTTCTGCTCTCACGGGCTTGGAGTTCTACATTTCTCAACTTGAACCCCGCCCTGACGGGCAGGGCTTGCGGGGTGTTGTAAACGATAAAGCCCCGCCCGTTAGGGCGGGGTTCTTGTTCGGAAATGCAGAGGCCCCGCGTGAAAAGCGCGAGACACCGGCCGGGAAGCACCGCTATGTAAATGCTGGTCTTCGCCAATCCGATTCCTGGCAGGGAAGCGGAATTCAACAACTGGCACACCACCACCCCACATGGGCGATCTAGCGCAGCTTCCAGAATTGGTGTCACCAATGTCCAACCGGGACCATCGACCGCGGGCTACGGCCAGGGATACTATGGACGCCGCCATCGCGGGTGGGAAGAGCCGGCGCGGCGCCGCATTCAATTGCACTCCCCCACGCGCCCGAATAGGAAGGGCCCCACGCCAGCGTTCGGCAGAATCACCGGGTCATGATATTATGCTGTCGGATGCGAAACTTCTCGTGTGTCTTCGGGATGATTCTGGTTGGAGCAATATCTAAACCGCTGGCGGCCCAGTGCGTCGACTACTCCAAGGACCCCGCCGGCTGCCAGCCGACCACGTTGGATACGCCCATTGGACAAATGCCTTCCGTTCGCGTTGGCCTCCACGGCGCCCTGGACCCGTCCTCCTCGGAGGCGGACGCCAGAGCAGGCGCCGCCGCCATCGAAAAGGAACTTCACCTGTTCCGGAACATCGAGCACTTGCACTGGGTGCTCACGGTTCCGTCAGTAAAGGATGAAGCCACCGGAAAGTGGAAAGGTGGCGACCTCGACGCCGCGGGCGACGGACGCGGCTTAGGCATTGGCGGCAACTGCATCTTCGTAGGTCACGGAAACGGCGCCGGCTTCAAACACGCCATCAATATTTTCAAGATCCAACCAAATCCGGAAAAACAGCCACCGGTACAGGTCGGCGAGATCCAGGCCATGTTCGAAGGCAATCAGGGATTCGACGACCGCGAGCTTCGTTCCTTGGTCTACAAGACTTCGCGCGGTGAAGACCGCTACATCCTGGTTCGCAACGCCGGAACGAACACCATCGGCCGCATGGAGACGTACCGCATCGACATGAATACGTGCCTGCCGGTCTCGAAGAGCGAGATCACCGATTTCGGTGGGCAATCCCACGAGTTCTTCCTCTGGCACGACCCCCTCAATTCGAATCGGGTGCTGGTCTACATGACCAATTGGACCTCGGGCCTGCCCGACCCCGATCATCCCGGCCTAAAGACATCCGACTTGACCGTTCTAGCCGTCACCGACGAAAACACCGGCGAGCCCCTGGCGTCAGCCAGGGGTCTTGCAACCTTCAGCCTGCAAGAAGTAGGCGGCCCGCCCGTAAACGAAAAACCCGACGCGACCGGCCTGTTCTCCGACGGCCGCTTTCTGGACTTCAGCGATCTCAAGAATCTCTCCGGCCGCCCGGCCAACTTCCAGAAGCAAGAGCAGAACAGGCTGCACTCCTTGTCGGTCACGGAGGACGGCGAGCGCGCCTACGTCGCCGGCACGACGGCCGGTTTCTATGTGCTCGACACGGAGGCGATCGCCCAGCACAAGGACGCCGAACTCGCCGCCGGGACCGCGGGCTGCAACCAGCGCTCGACGATCGTGACCGTCAACGGCGTGATTGACGCTGCCAAGCTTTCCGCTGTCGCCAATGATTGTGTGCACATGGTCGTGAACAACGACCCCGGACTCAAGGCATTCCTGACGTCCAACGCGTCCGCTCAAGCCAAAGCCGAGCGTTATCTGGTCCTGCTGACCCGCTCGCGTTTCGACGTTTATCCGCCTGTGAACGCCGCCCCCACCGGCACCCACAGCGCGATCTACGTGCCGAACCGCCCCGCGCAAGTAAAAGGGAACACCAAGGGCCGCCCGGCCTACGTGTGGCTCAGCGACGAGAATGGCGGCTGCCCCCTCAACTACGCTCGCATCGTGTCGGTGGAATCGGAGATCACCCCGATCATGGTGGGAGCGTTCGCCATTCCCGACAATCAGCTCGACGAGTGTCTTACCCAAGCGATTACCGAGCCCAACGGTCAGCCCAGGAAGCTGGTGGCCCAGCAAAATCACAACCCGACGGTTTTCAAAAACCTCGTGTTCAACACCTGGTACGGCCACGGCCTGCGCGTGATCGACATCTCTATCCCGCAAACGCCGCGCGAGGTTGGCTACGCCCTGACCGTTCCCCACGGCATCGCCCGAACGTACCCGGTCTTCAAAGACGGCCTGATCTACTGGGTCGACAACAAAACCGGCCTCCACGTTGCGAAGTACACCGGCCCGCGAAGCAACGAACTCCCTGGCCCCGGTTCCGGCGTCTACGAAGGCAACGCCACCAGCCCGCACCGGTAAAACAGTAGATTCATGCCACTTCGCACAAACCCGCAGGCTCCTAAATCCACGCAAGCGATGCAGAGCCGCTTCGCGAACGTCAACGGTGTGCGGCTCCACTATGTGATCGCGGGCACAGGCGACCCAGTGGTCCTCCTGCATGGGTATGCCGAAACCAGCCACATGTGGCGCCAGCTGATGGCGCACCTCGCAAACAACCACACCGTGATCGCCCCGGATTTGCGCGGAGCCGGTCAATCGTCCACCCCAGCCGCTGGATACACCAAAGCCGAAATGGCGCAAGACATCCGCGCGCTTGTGCGCAAGCTTGGTTACGAGAGCATTCGGATTGTAGGGCACGACATTGGGTTGATGGTTGCCTACGCCTACGCGGCGCAGTACTCGACCGAGGTGGATCGAATTGCGTTAATGGACGCCTTCCTGCCGGGCGTAGGAAACTGGCGCGACGTATGGCTGATGCGGGATCTTT
>JBGPHB010000197.1:0-7309 GCA_041484155.1 Bryobacteraceae bacterium | reverse complement strand
TTGCGCCCCGCTAACGCGGCCAATGAGTAGACCAGCATGGCTACCAGAAGCAAAGCCCGGAGGCCCACCCACAGGGACAGCGACTCAATTAGCCCGCCAACCAACGCACCCAAAAGATTGGAGCCGAGAGCGGCGCCCGTGAAGCGGGCGGCTGCAAACGTACGGATGAAGATAATACTGCCGAAAAAGACCGGCCCGCACAAAACCAGGATCGCCATGACGATCTTGACCGCCAACGAATCGTAGAACAAGGCTGGGGTAGGGACGAAATAGGCAACCAGGAGGGTTGTGAACAGACCGCCGTAAGCCGCCAATGCAGGAAGCCGGAGGCCGGCTCGCTCCAGGGAGTTGGCGCCAACAATCAGCAGCAACAGCCCCGAGATCGTGATGGCATTTACCAGCCACGTCGTTCCGAATAAGAGCGCCATGCGACTCACGATCTGCGATTCCATAAGCATGAATCCGGCTCCAAGGCTGAAAAACGGCCAGGAAACTTCGCTGATCGGAGCGGCTGTTTTCTTCATGACCTGGAAGCACACGGCAATCAGGACGCAGGAAATCAGAATGACGCTGCTGGGAAGACCTGGCGCGTGTTGGTAGAAAAACGGCCAGTCGTCCGTTGTGATCGGCGCTTCCTCGATCTTGACGGCGGCGTGCGTGGCGACGTGTTTCATAAGAAACGGTTCCCGCATGGCCACCGCGATCCTGTCCTGGTTTCCGGAAACGAAGAATGTTCCGGGCGACACATTGAAGGATTGATCCACGCTGAACTGCACTGGCGGCACACCGAACACCTCGGCCAGAGTCGCTTTGAGCCGTCCCGCGATGAACGGCTTACCCACCTGGAACTTCACCACCATCACCCCGTCCGGCTTCAGCCGGTGTTTGGCCGCTGTCAGCGCCTCTCGTGTGTACACGTAGTTGTCGATCCGGATGTTGGAAAAATGTGAGCTGGTCGTGTGTGAGTCGAGCAGAGAGAACGTGATCAAGTCGAAGCGATCATCCGAGTTCTGCACGTAACTGCGGGCGTCGTTGTTGACGATCGAGACCCTCGGGTCGGCGTAGGGCCTCTCGGGGTGAAGCTGTTTGCCAAGCTCGATAATCAAGGGATCGATCTCAACCGCGGTTACTCTTCCTGCTCCGTTCCGCAGCGCGGCCGCTACGTCGTTGCCCATACCCGAGCCGAGCACCAGCACAGAAGGCGGATTCCTGTAAAAGTGGTACGGCATATTATAGGCGTTCGACTCGGGCGGGATACTCTGAAACAGGTCTTTGTGTGAGCGAATGAAGTCATCCGACAGGTTGACGACGTATTGATACCAACTGTCATTGGTCATGAGCTGATAGGCGACAGTTTCACCTTTGTAGGTGGTTGCGGACCAATTCTACTTCTGATACGGTGACCAGTCTGTTTTGGCGATTCCGACATCCATCCCTTCAATGAGAACCTCGCGGACCTTCGCCTTCGAGTCCGGAAGGGTCACCATCGCGACGCAAATCGCGATGGTCACGAGTGTGACCATGCGGATTCGCCGGCTTCCCGGGAATGCGGCAAACAGCATCGCACCCGCCACCACGAACCACGTGGCCGGTGGCTGATAGAGCAGGCTGAGCCCGGTATATAACAAGACGCCCACCAGGCTTCCCGCGATATTGATCGAATACGCTTTGATCCCGTCGCGGGACTCTTCCAGCATGCGTGCCGTCGCCTGGCCGATTGGGATGAAAATGAGCGACAGCAGGGAGAACAGCGGAACCACGACCACCAGCATGCCCGCTAGCCCTCTCAACGTTTCCACATTCCAGGCGAAGTTCGGAACGCCCCAGACGTCCACCTCGGTGCTGGATCCGAGCATGGCCGTGAAGCTGGCGACAAGTTGCCGGAGCTCCGGCCATGGCAGCTTCAGGAGGAAGGCGAAATACACCAGCGGCGCCAACAACGCCGCCAGGTTTATGGGTTGGCGGCACAGGTAAGCGCCCAAACCGAAGCCGAGGAAGCAAGCGATCAAAACGAAGTTTTTGAAGTAAGCGAAAATGGTCAGTTCCGAGGAGATCCACCGGATCATCAATAGCTCCAGAAACAACCCCAGGACGCTCACCAGGAACAGCTGCCAGGATGACCGTCTGAACGTCTCGGACGGAAGCTCCAGCGCAACCAGCCATCTCGCTCGCTTCTTGCCTACCGGCCGGTAGATCCCAAACAGCGCAAGAGTACTGAATACACCCAGCCAGACTACGGCGATGAAAGCCAGAACCATGAAGCCGCTCCCTTTCCCAAGTGGATTTGTGCGCAGAGCCTGCTCTTAATAGTCGGCAGTGTTGGCGGATTTCCTTAATGCAGCACCCGGAGGGTCCGCTCCGCCGCACGCTCCCAAGTGAATTGGCGCGCCCGCTGCGGACCAGCTTGGGATAGCCCGCGGCGCAGCGCGTCATCGGTTAGGATGCGGTCGAGCGCGGCGACGATACTATCTTCATCCAGCGGATCGAAGAACAGCGCCGCATCGCCAGCCACCTCGCGGAGCGGCGGAATATCGGAGCAGGCTACTGGGACCCCCGCCGCCATGGCCTCGAGCACCGGGAGGCCGAAACCCTCGAAGGTTGAGGGATACATGAAAGCACGAGCGCGCCCGTACCAGCGGTAGAGGTCCTCGCGCGGAATCCAGCCGATGAGCTGGACCGAGTCCGCCACCCCCAGCTCGGCGATCAAGGCATCCAGCGATTCCGCGTGAAAGCCGCGCATCCCGGCGAGCACTAAACGGAAATCGCGCTTGCGGCGCGCGTAGGCCCGGATCAGACGATCGAGGTTCTTGTGTGGGTGGAGCGTCGAAACGCACAGCACGTAAGGCTCGATGACGGTGCGGTCGAGCGCAAAAAAAGCGGCCTCCACGCCATGCGAGATCACCGTGACGCGTCCGGCATCGAGCCGATAGAAGTGCAGAAGGTCTTCGCGGGTCGCCTCCGACACGGCGATCAATTGGCGCGAGCGGTGTGCCGACGCCCACAGTAACAGCCGCCAAAAAGGCAGATCGAACCAGCGAAAGTACTCCGGATGACGCTTGTGTTGCAGATCGTGAAATACCGTAACGCAGGGGCAGGGCGCGAAAATCGGAGCCGTGAACCCGGGGTTGAACAGGACATCGAGCCGGTAGCGCGACGCTTCCAGCGGTAGCACGGTCTGTTCCCACAAAATTCGCGCCGGACGAAACCGGGCGCGCAGGGCCTGCGGTTTCCATTGGAAATTGGCTTGCTTCGGGACCAGATTCGCGCCGGTCTCGAAATTCGTGAAGACGAAATATTCGTTCGTCTTATCGGCGCGCCCCAGCGCCAGGAGCAGCTCACGCAGGTAGATCTCGGTGCCGCCCACGCCTCCGGGAATCAAATACAACGCGTTGACGCCGATGCGGGCCATCTAACGGCTCACGCGTAGAAGCGAGTCTCGAGCGTCTTGGTTTCCGGGTTTCGCCGCCAGGGCGCGCTGGTACTCGCGGGCGGCCGCGGCACGATCGCCGGCTATTTCGTAGATTTTGCCCCGGTAGACGTAGGTCATGTCGAAATTAGCGTCGATCTTTTCGGCCTCCGCCAGCGCAACCAGAGCCTCCTGCATCTTGCCGTGGGAGGCGTAGACCTTGCCGATCTGCGAGTACACGTGCGCCGTCGGATTGAGCAAGGATGCTTGCCGCAACCTGGCGACGGCTTCGTCCACACGGTCCGCACAATCCAGCGCCAAAGCCCAGTCGATGAGCATTCGATCGTCGGCCGGGCCCAGAATCGCAGCCTTTTCGTAGGACTGTACCGCTTCCGGGCAGCGCCCCACCTCGTACTGCGCGAAGGCGAGCTGGAAGCGAGGACGATATTTGTTCGGAGACTTGGCCACGGTGTCTTGCCACAGCGCGAGCGGACTCGTCCACACTGCATTGCGTTGGTAGGTGAGTACGGAACACACCGCGAGCACCGCCGCGCCGGCCCACATGACCTGCGAATCCTTCATGCGGCGAAGGAACTCTAGGGATATGAGCACCAGGCCAAGGAAAGGAAGGTAGAGACGGTGCTCGGCCAGAGGATCCTTGATGGGGATGAAGGAGGACGTCGGAGCCAGCAAGAGCAGGAACATCAACACCCCAAACGCGGCCAGCGGATAGCGTTTCCGCCAGATCCATGCGCCAACCACCGCGGCCACTATCGCCGCGAGTCCGAGGATGGCGCCGTGATCGATCAGGCCCTGGGAGATGGGAATGTCGGGATCCACATTCTGGCCAAACGGCAGGACAAACATCCGCGCGTAAATCCAAATCACGCGGCATTGAGTGAAGAAGTAGCTCGCGGGCGTCACGTCCTTCACATGAAAGCCGGCTGTGTCCGCAAAGCCTAACATTCTCACCAGGTACGCTGTTCCAACCATGCCGGCCAACGCCAGCAGTCCATACAGAATCGCGTTTTTGCGGATTCCGCCGCGATCCCAAAACAGGTCGGTGAGCAACAGCAGAGCGGGCAGCGTCAGCGTATGCTCCTTGGTCGCGATAGCGCCGCCAAACAACGCCAGGATGGCGACCGTGCGCAGCAGGGTCATGGATTCCGTTCCGCGGTACAGAAACACCGTGAAGGCGGCAAAATAAAATAGTGCGCTCAGATTTTCCGAGCGGCTGGCGACATACGCCACGGACTCAGTTTGCAGCGGGTGCAGAAGGAAGAGCGCACCGGAAAACCAGGCCAACACAGTACGCTTGCGGCCAACGACGCTCGCCCACTCCAGGAGCTTGGCGGCGATCAGCGCCACTAGTGTGGACGCCAGGAAGTGAAGGACCACGTTGGTCGCGTGAAATGCGAACGGGTTAACGCCGTCGCTTAAGCGGTAGTCGATCCAGAAGCTGAACATCAGCAGCGGGCGGACATTGCCGACCCATCCCCAGATAGAATGGCTCAGGTTCGGATCGAAGAACGGTAGGGTACGATCGTCGAGCACGAAGGCGCCGTTTAGCGCGGGTGTATAAGCCTCAAATACCAGGAACAACCCAGCCAGCGCCGCAGCCCAGGGCCACCAGTTCACGGCTGGCTTCTGGACGGGAACAACCGAACTAGCCTCGCGCCGCGACTTTGTTTTCTTCATGGAGAGACTCGATGCGGAACTCGAGGATCGCCACTCGTTGGGCGAGCGCGATGTTCGAGTCCTTGAGACGGGAAATGACCAGCGAAAACCGGTACAGCACCACCAGGAACACGGCGCCCGCGACAATCAGCAACGCGAGCCGGGCGTCGTTGAGGCCGAGGGAGGCGGCGATCCACTGGCCAAATCCGGGCCACAACGAAAGCACCAGCAGCACCAGCGCCGCCAGCAGCCAGCTCACCGAGTATTCGACGCGGATATGCGCCCGGCGGACCGAGGCCAGCACCAGCCCGATCAGCAGCACGCTGAAAATGGTCATCACGTTGAGCAGACGATCCATACGCTATTTTCTCCGGCCTTCGAATTTCAGCACATTGACAAAGACGCCCAGCAGCACGTGCACGATATAGTACAGCGATTTCAGGGCCGTGATGGTGCTGCGTCCGGCCCTGCGCGGCCGCATCCGGCACGGTACTTCCACAAATCGAAATCTCTTGCGCTGCAGCACCACCAGAGCCTCGATTTCCGGATACTCCAGGGGAAAACTGCGGCTGAATAGCGCCAGGGCCGTGCGGTTGACCCCGACGAACCCCGAGGTGGGATCGCGCACGGGACGGCCGACGATGGGGCGCAGGACAGCGCGGAAGAACACGATGCCGAGGGCGCGCAGAAAACCGGTGTGCTCCCCTGCGCCGTCGACGAAGCGCGACCCGATCACCATTTCGCAGCCTTCCCGCTCCAGCGCTTCGAGGATCTTCGGAATGTCCCGCGGATCGTGCTGGCCGTCGCCGTCCACACGGATTACATAATCGTAACCGAGTTCGAACGCGAGCCGATAGCCGGCCTGCACGCACCCGCCCAGTCCCAGATGATGCGGGAGCGGCAACACCGCGGCCCCCGCCTGGCGAGCGATGTCGCGCGTGGCATCCGTCGAGCAATCGTCCACTACCAGGACGGCGACGTTCGGCATCACGGCGGTCACTTCCTTCACCACGCTGCCCACGGCTCCCTCCTCGTTGTACGCCGGGATGAGAATCAGCAACTTCACAACTCGGCCACCCGGCGAAGGCTGATGGAATATTCGGCGAGGAGCGCCTGAAACTCGCGTGCGCTGAGGCGGCGCTTGGCGCGAATGCGGCGGCGCTCCGACCAAAGGCGCCGCAGCTGAAAAAGTACGGCGGCGTGCGCGCGCAGCACTAGAAACGGAAGCAGGAACACGGAGTTGCCCGACTCGCGGAACTCCGCGGCTTTGCCGGCGCCTCGCAGCAGCGACACCAGGTGCCAGAAGTAGCGAACCAACGACGCGGGCTTCACCCAGACCAGCATACGCCACGGAAAGTTCTTGACCACAACGTACAGGCGATTGCGCTCGACATAATATGCCTTGAGTGGCGAGGCGCGGCCGGCTGAATGCGAGTAGCGATGCTCGACCACGGCGCCGGGGACGTAGGCGCACTCCCACCCCGCCCAACGTGCGCGCAATCCCAGGTCGGTGTCCTCGCAGTACAGGAAAAAACTTTCGTCGAACAGGCCGATTTCGTCGAGCATCTTCCGGCGGTACACGGTGGCGGAGCCGCTGGGAAACAGCGCGTCCGTCATGGCTGCGAATTTGGCCGGAGGCTCGGCATGCCCGCGCTGCTTGCTCGAACCGTCGGCGGCGATGAGCATCCCCGCCGAATCCAGCAATCCGTTCCCGGCCATGCGGACCTCCGCTGCGAACATCCCCGCTCGTGGCCGGGCTTCCGCGGCGGCGACCATGATTTCCAGCCACCGGGGATGCGCGACGGCGTCATCGTTCAAGGTGGCCAGGTACGCGGCTTGGGAGGCGCGAAACCCTTGGTTGACAGCGGCGCCGAAGCCGGCATTACGGTCATTGGCGATGACCCGCGCTCGAATGCCCCCCGCTTTGGCGCGGTGGGCTCCGCTGTTGTCGACGACAACCACTTCAAACCGGTCCAGCGTTTGATTCTCGAGCGAGCGCAAACAATCCGCCAGGGCGTCGCCGGCGGCCAAAGTGGGCACGACAACGGTGACTATAGGGACTGGCAAGAGACGATTCTAACAAGTAGTACCGGCTGCCGGTAGTTTTAGCCTGGGTGCGCGAGTATGCTGCGGCCACTGTAGACCCCGCCCTGACGGGCGGGGCTTTAGCGGGTTTGCGCCCGTCCACGGCATTCATCAACCACGCCGGAAAGCCCCGCCCGTCAG
>JBGPHB010000196.1:0-7313 GCA_041484155.1 Bryobacteraceae bacterium | reverse complement strand
TCCAGCAGCTCGGCATCTGCCTCCCCAGCCACCTCGAGTTCAATCGCAAATGTAGTGTAGACTCGGCGATCGCCTGAACTGATTCTGCACGACTTAGGCCAGTTCCGGCCTGTCTCATGACGAACTTGGGTTAACGCTTGAGTGGGTCTTCAACCCACGGCGGAGTCGCGTCGATCAGGCGCCCTAGTTCGGGCTCGATCTGATCCATCCTGCACTTCATCTCCCAGGCCACCTTACGATAGCTGAAGTGGCCCTTCACGCCGCTGCGCAGGCGGGCGATGTATTCGGCCTCGGCGAAATCCATCTTGAAGAGGAATCGCGAGCGCGAGCCGAAGGGTAGCAGGTAGTGCGCGGTGGTCCCCGGTAGCCGCGATATGGCGGAGAAGGTCTCAGCCATCAGGGAATCGTAGGTCTCCTTCAAACCCGCTTCCACCAGCACATCCGGCGTGTCGTAGCCAAGGTCCCCGCCGTAGGCCTGGCGGAACTGCTGGCATCTCCTGTGCCTATGCAGATCCCGGTACGCACCGATATCCATCACGATGTCGAACGCGTAAAGGCCTCCGCGGAAACCGCGCAATAAATCGTCGCGGCGCGTGCGGGAACGCAGTGCCAGGTCGATCACTTCGTTGCGTCGCGCCGGGCTCCAGCCGCGCGCCATCTCGTATAGTTCCCGGAATGGGCGATCTGTAACCGGATAGAGCAGCGTGGCGGCGATATCGGCGTGCGTGTCGGTGGGCTTTAAGAGATCGACCATCTCCACTGCCCCGCTCGGGGTTGCCGCCGGCAGATTCTGGCGGGCCCAGCACTCGAGATCCAGGCGCGATTGCGCCACGTGATCGTCGGGATCGACGTGACGCGCGAGAGTCGGCGCCAACGGCTCGGCCGGGGACGATTCATCCCAGGCGCAGGCGGGCGGCGCCGCACAGGCCGCGGCCATTTCACCGGCGATCTCCCGCACCTCGGCGTACTCGGAACCTTGCAGCCGGCGGATCTGCTTTTCGAGGGTGCGAATGCTGGTGACCTGGCCGACACCGGTGGGGATGCCGAAAAACAGCACGTAACGCGCCACGTCGAAAGCGCGCGCGGCGATGTTGCGCTGGTACACTTCAGGCTTCATTTCCTCCGGCCGCGGTAGCCGCTCCGAGAGGTGCTCGCACATGCGCCGGTGAATCTCGTGATACACCGCCAGCAACCGCGCGGCGGCCGTTCCGTATAGCGAGGTTTCCTGATCCGACAGCCCCGGCGGCGTCACAAATCCGGATCGTGAAAAGTCCTGGTAGCGGGAAGAGCGAGCCTGGCCGTCCCAGAGCTGCTCATCCTCGATCTCCGTGGCAGCCAACTCCGAGACGCCTTCAAAACACAGCACCACGTGACCGAGATCGGCGATTGACGCGTGCCCGTATTGGAAATAGAAACTTTCCAGGAACTTAGTCGAATCGTGTGTCCGGACCCACTCGATCGAATCACGGATGGAATCGGGTGAACGGCTATAGCGTGCCAGCGCGTAGGCGCTTTTCTCGGGCGGCATCGGCGCAATGGCCAACACACGAGGGGTTTTGTTGGGGCTCAAACGGTTATGATAGCTAGTTCCCACATGAAGATTCGTATCAAGAAGCTACACCCGGACGCCATTCTGCCTGGCTACGCGCACGGAGCGCAGGAAGACGCCGGTTTGGATCTGCGCTCGGTGGAACGGGTCATCTTACGTCCTGGCGCCTCGCAAGCCGTTCCCACAGGGCTGGCCATCGAACTGCCGCCGGGCTATGAGGCGCAAGTGCGCCCCCGCAGTGGCTTGGGCCTGAAACACTCGATCACGGTGAACTTCGGAACCATCGATCCCGGCTACCGCGGAGAGATCCGCGTGATCATGTTCAACCTCGGCCACGCCGACTACACCATCGAGAAGGGTGACCGTATCGCCCAGTTGATCGTCGCCCGCTATGAGGCCATCGAATGGGAAGAAGGCGAGTTGGGCGATTCGGCACGGGGGGCGCGCGGCTTCGGGTCGTCCGGACGATAATCCTTAGAAGCATTGTTGAAACGTTCGCGCCATGTTCGGTATCTCCCCGTTGTGATGAATGGGCAGAATCGGCGTGAGCCGGCTCTGTCCGTGACCATCGGAGGACGCGAGGTGGTTACACGCCACCTCGCGATCCACTGCCTATGCGTGCGCGGGACGTGCGGACGGCGGAACGGGAACGGCAATCGTAAACTCCGCGCCGCGACCGTCGGTACGGTTCGCCGCGCGCACTTCGCCGTCGGATTGCTTCACGATCGTCTGCACGATGTGCAGGCCGAGGCCGCCTGACGTCTTGGTGGAGACATGCGGCTTGAAAATGTCGCCCAGGATCTCGGGCGCGATGCCGGGCCCCTCGTCACGCACCACAATCTCGATCTGGTGGTCGCGTTTCCACGCCCGTACGTGAATGGCGCCGCCTTGCGGCATGGCCCGCACTGCGTTTGAAAACAAGTTGATGAGTACGCGTTCCCAGGCCCAGTTGCGGAGCAGTTCCAGCCCGGGTTCGACGTCGCGGACGAACCTGATCCGCGGACCGCGTCCGGCGATGAGTGAATCCTCGACAAAGGCGATCGCGTGGTCCAGGATGGTCTCGAAGGAAGATGTGCCGGAAAGCTCGCTGGCCTGCAGGCTGTCCGTGATGCCCTTGCCACGCTCGATGCTGCGCAGGATCGCGGCGGAAAGCGGCGCCCAGTGGGGGTCGGTCGACAGCAATTCCGCCGCTTCCACCAGTGTTTGAAACACATTGTTCAAATCGTGAACCAGGCAAGGCAGCGTGAGGTCGGTGGTCTTCTCGATGGGTCCCATGGAGATCAGCGGGCGATCTCACGCAGTGTACTAAAAAACTCAGGGAAAGAGACGGCTGCTGCTTCGGCCCCCTCGATCGCGCAGACGCCATCGGCGGCGAGCGCCGCCACGGCGAACGCCATGACGATGCGATGATCGCCGCCCGAGTCAGTCTCGGCGGCGTGGAAGTGTTGGCGTCCCGGCACGTGAAATCCGTCCGGGGCCGTGTCGATCTTGACCCCCATGCGATGGAAGTTGGATTCTAGCGTGGCGATGCGGTCGGTCTCCTTCACCCGCAGTTCGGAGGCGTCGCGCACGGTGAGCCCGCCGTCGCTCGCCGCTCCGAGCACAGCGAGCGCCGGAATTTCGTCAATCAGGGCCGCGGTCAGCGCGCCCTCGATCACGCCACCTGAAATCTTCGATGCGCGGATGCGCAGGTCGCCGACCAGTTCGCCCCCGGTTTGATGCACATCGATCACCTTGATCGACGCGCCCATCGAGACCAGAAAATCGAGGAGCGCGGAGCGCGTGGGATTCAAGCCCACGCCGTGAATCACCAGGTTGGCCTCCTTCATGAGGAGCGCGGCGACCATGAAAAACGCAGCCGAGCTAAGGTCGCCGGGCACGGTCAGCTCGCGACCCGTAAGCCGCGCGCCGGCGCTCAGCCGGATGACCCGTTGATGGGTCTCGACCTCGGCGCCGAATTCCTTCAGCGCGATCTCGGTGTGGTCGCGAGTGCGCACCGGTTCATGAACGACGGTGTCGCCTTGGGCAAACAGGCCGGCCAGCAGCACACAGCTTTTCACTTGGGCGCTGGGGACAGGCAGCGTATAGTCGATCGAGTGCAGTGGGCGGCCATGAATCACCAGCGGCGGAAACCGGCGGTCGCGCGCTTCGATGGACGCGCCCATGTCGGTAAGGGGCTGGATGATCCGTTCCATGGGACGCCGCGACAATGAATCGTCGCCGCCGATGCGCGTGGTGAACGGCTGCGCCGCGAGAATTCCCGAGAGCATCCGGATGGTCGAGCCGGAGTTGCCGGCGTCGAGATCCGCGCTGGGTTGGCTGAGTGCGCCGCCCTGGACGATCACCGTTCCGTTCCGTCGCTCGACGCGGGCGCCCAGGGCTGCCATGGCCCCGAGTGTTGACTGGCAATCCGCGCCGGTGGAAAAGTTGGTGATGGTGCTTGCGCCCTCGGCGATTGCCCCCAGCATCGCGTAACGATGTGAGATCGACTTGTCTCCGGGCAGTGTGACGATCCCGTCAATCGTTTTGGCCGGTGAAACCGTTTCTTTCATTAAGCCTTCAGTGTAGCGAGTCCACTTCTCGGATTCCAAAACCCGCTCCCTCACGGTCGCGGTTCAGTAAGTGGCTGATACCCCGCCCTAACTGGCGGGGCCTGGAGTTTCTACATTTCTGAACGGAACTCCGCCCTGACGGGCAGGGCTTGCGGGGTGTTGTACACGTACGACAAAGCCCCGCCCGTTAGGGCGGGGTTTGCGCATAGCGCTGATACCGAACCACGACCGTGAGGGAGCGGGCTGAAGTCCGGCTGCACCGCTGCCGATATACGAACGTGACGTGGCTTTTGACTCTCGTCCTAGTGCAAGATCCGCAGATCCAAGCCGTTCGGGTACGAGCGGCGATGGAAGCGTCCATTGAAAAGCAGCGTGCTTCGGTGCGGCGGCAGATCGAAGCGATTGCCGCAGCGATGCCATCGGCGGGAACGATGTCCCGGCCGATCCCGGCCGACTGCGACCCGATCCCCAAGCCCGAGCTCACCCGCATGATCGACGATGCCGCGCACAGGCAGGGAGTCGATCCGGCTCTGGTCACCGAAGTGGCGCGGCAGGAATCGGGGTTCCGCCCGTGTGTCGTGTCTCCTAAGGGCGCGGAGGGTCTGATGCAACTCATGCCTGCTACCCAGACGGGGTTACAAGTCGCAAATCCATTCGACGCAAAGGAAAGCCTCGAAGCCGGCAGCAAATTGCTGAAGGACCTGCTACAGCGTTACCATGGCGACTTGTCCCTGGCCTTGAGCGCGTATAACGCCGGCGCAGGCCGGGTAGATCGTGCTGGGGGCATCCCGGAGATTCCAGAGACCAAGAGCTACGTAATTGATATTCTTAGCCGGCTTCTGCAGTAGTGGGTTGTATACCCTAGGTACGAATCCCTAGTCCACCCTAAACCTCTCTAAGGCTTTGGCCGATAGACCTTTGAAGGGCCAGGAAACGCCGCTGTGCGTGGAACTGGATAGCCCGCTGTGTCAACACAGGCGAACCCGAAAGTGTCGAAACATGGGACGGCTAAAGAAATGATTGTGTTGCGTCCGGACATGCACCTTCCCCGCTGGGAGAGCATACTCGAGGACGCGACCCAAGCACCCACAATCCTGGTTGTCGACGACATTGATCTGAACCGCCGCCTGCTGAGGGCGATGCTCAAGACGGCCTCCTACCGGATCCTGGACGCCAAGCGGCCCTCCGAAGCGCTGGCGCTTCTGGGAAGCGAAAAGGTCGATCTGGTGGTGGTAGACCTGGTCATGCCGGAAATGAGCGGGCCCGACTTCTGCCGGGCGCTCAAAAACGATCGCAAGACGCAGTTTATCCCCATCCTGATGACCACCAGCGTCCAGGGCGCTGAAAACGAAGTGGCCGGGATCGAGTCGGGGGCAGACGAGTTCCTGATCAAGCCGCTCCAGCCTACGGTAGTTCGGACCCGCATCCGCGCGATGCTTCGCAACAAGGCCCTGATCGATTCGCTGGAAGAAGCCGAGACGATTCTCTTCGCCCTGGCCCAAGCCGTGGAACATCGCGACAAATACACTGGCCTGCACTGCGAGCGGCTGGCGACCTATAGCATCGGGCTGGGCCAGGCCCTCGGGTTGCCGCGCCAGGACCAATTGGCCCTCTACCGCGGTGGCTACTTACATGACATCGGCAAGATCAGCATCCCCGACGTGATTCTCTTCAAGCGTGGCCTGCTGACGGACGAAGAGTGGCAAATCATGCGCCTGCACACCCTCCGCGGCGAGGAGATCTGCAAGCCGATGAAGACGCTGGCGCCGGTACTGCCCATCATTCGGAGCCACCACGAGCGTTGGGATGGCAGCGGGTACCCGGATGGCCTGCGGGGCGAGGAGATCCCGCTGTTGGCGCGCATCCTGCAGGTGGCCGACATCTACGATGCGCTCACCACCACGCGTCCGTATAAGCCGGCGTTTTCGCACCAGCACGCCATGGAAATCATGACCGAGGAGGCGCGCCGCGGCTGGCGTGACCCGGATCTGGTCCCTCTCTTCGCCGAAGTTTCGCAGCGCGGAGCTAACGCCGACGCACCCATGCAGCAGTCCCTGGAGAACATGCGGCGGGAGCTTTCGAAGTAATCTTCCTTGCCGCGCGTATCCGCTGGCGCGCTATAATCGCAGTCGGAAGCGCCATGGAAGAGTTGAAAAAGAAGCTCCAGCAGGAGATCACGGCTCTCGAAAACGAGCTGCGGATCGAGCTTCCCCGGGAGATCCTCAAAGCGCGCGCCCACGGCGACCTGAGCGAAAACGCCGAGTATCACGCTGCCAAGGAACGCCAAGGTTATGTAAACGCGCGCCTTAACCAACTGAACGGCCGTCTGCGCGAGCTTTCGATGGTCGACATGTCGAGCATTCCTCACGACCGCGTGGGGCTAGGGTCCACGGTGGTGGTGCTGGACCTCACTAAGGACGAGAAGATCAGGTACAAGCTGGTGACCAGCGAAGAGGTCGACGTAACCAAGGGAATGATCTCGACCAGTTCTCCTATTGGCAAGGGCCTGCTCGGTAAACAAGTGGGCGACGAGGTTCGTATCCAGATTCCGGGCGGCATGCGCCAGCTGGAAATTGTAGAATTGTTCACGATCCACCAGACGGAGAAGCTAGGATGACCTTTACGCGCGCGATCGGCCTGGCCTGTAACAAAGTCATACTTCTGATCGTGCGCGGACTCGCACTTTCGAAAATCCATCCGAACGTGCTGACGTTTCTGGGCCTGGTGATCAATATCGGTGCGGCGGCCCTGCTCGCTGTCGGGCAGTTCCGGTGGGCGGGAGCGGTTATCATCGGCGCCGGTCTGTTCGACATGGTGGACGGTCGCGTGGCCCGCGAAACCAACCGAGTCACTCGCTTCGGGGGGTTCTTCGACTCGGTGCTGGATCGCTACTCGGACCTGGCGCTCCTGGTCGGGTTACTGGTCTGGTACGGCTCCATCAATCGTGGGTGGTACGTCGTGCTGGTCGCCGTGGTGATGGCTGGGTCGGTGATGGTGAGCTATACGCGGGCGCGGGCCGAGAACACGATCCCCACCTGCAAAGTCGGTTTCATGGAACGCCCGGAGCGCGTAGTGCTCTTGATCATCGGCGCGCTCTTCGACAAGATGGCCCCGGTGCTCTGGGTAGTCGCCGTACTCGCCAACCTGACCGTGGTGCACCGTATGATCTTCACGTGGCAAGAGACCAAACGCCTGGAAGAAGCGCAACTGCG